>CAZFXY010000027.1:0-16900 GCA_964523185.1 uncultured Methanoculleus sp. | reverse complement strand
AGGCGCCGAGGAGGCAATCTTTCTCACCATGCACGCCCTGCTCAGCCCCGGCGACCATGTGATCGTCCTCTTCCCGGCATATCAGTCCCTCCACGAGATCGCCCGGCACATCGGGGCTGATGTCTCATATTGGCAGATGAAAGAGGAAAACGGGTGGCGTCCGGATATGGCGGAACTGTCGTCTCTTATCCGTTCGGATACCCGGTGCATCGTGATCAACACACCACACAACCCAACCGGATTTCATTTCTCTGCTGCAGAACTGGATAAACTCATCAGGATTGCTGATGAGAAAGGCATATGGATCTTTTCCGATGAGGTCTACCGCTTCGGCGAGTACGATGCCTCTGCCCTGCTTCCGTCGGTTGCTTCACGGTATGAAAAGGGCATCTCAGTCGGTGTGATGTCAAAGAGTTTCGGCCTCGCCGGTCTCAGGTTGGGTTGGGTCGCCACACAAGACACTGACCTGATCAGCCGAATCCTTGCGTGGAAGGATTATACCACCATCTGCACCAGCGCTCCGGCGGAGTTTATCTCCTCTGTGGCGCTCCGTCACAGGGATGGTATCATCGCCCGCAATCGACAGATAATAAACGAAAACCGTGACTTGCTCCAGACCTTTTTTGCCCGCCACCCCGATCTCTTTTTCTGCCAAAAGCCGATGGCAGGCCCGGTCTGCTTCCCCCGCTATCTGGGCGAGGAGGGTGCAGCAGCCTTCTGTGACACTCTCGTCCGAAAGGCGGGTGTCCTGCTCCTTCCTGAAACAGTCTTCGGCTCCGGCGACGAACACATCCGGTTTGGCTTTGGGCGGCGGGACATGATGCCTGCGCTTGCCGTCCTGGAAGAATATCTGGTTGAAAACGAACAGTGAAGGCTTCTTCGAAAAAACAATGATGCTATTCTTCGAATAGCAAGCACAAATAGTGTATCAGAATCGGAACGAGAACCGGAACGCCGTGGTCCGGCCTCTCTTCTTTTAGATGTCCGGGGGTGGTGCAACACCCGTCCCGGAACCGTTTTTATCCCCGTTTCTTTTTATAAGCCTTTTCACATATCCGGCCGCCCATCCAAACGCCACAATGCCACCTGCGATGTCACCGAGGACAATACCCCACCAGACACCAGACTCACCGAACCCGAAGGTGAGGGCGAGAAGGGTGGCAAAAAACGCAATGAAGACCACATTGCGCAGGAGTGAGAGGATAAAGGAGGTGACGCCCCGTCCTGTCCCCTGAAAGAGCCCGGACGACATCATCCCCATCGGGACGAAGGGGTAGAAGAAGCACATTGTCCGGAGGAATGCGGTGATCTGCGGCAGCAGATGGGCGCTGTCTGGTGAATAGGCAAAGAGGAGAGCAATCTGTGGCGCAAAAATCCAGGTGAGGATACTGATGACAATGGCTATCACTGTGCCCAGGCCGGACGAGTAACGGTGCACGGTTCGGAGTCCTGCGTAGCGTTTTGCCCCGTACAGCGCACCGGTGACCGAGACGGCTGCGGTGGATATTCCGATCATCGGGACAATGGCAAACATCACGACCCGCCACCCACCAGTGTACACCGCAACTCCGTCCGTTCCCGCTACCGTGACCAGGAGACCGTTGAGGATGATTCCGACCCCTGCCATCAGCAGGAATTCTCCGCTTGCCGGCAACCCGACCTTCAGGATGTCGGCAGCGACGGCCGGATGGTAGTGAAACGATTGCCGGTGGATGGAGACATAGGTGTCGCGCTTCCCAAGAAACCACCATAAAAGGACGGTAGAGACGAGAGCGACTGATATAACGGTTGCAAGGGCGGCGCCTGCCATGCCCATGTCCAGCCCGTAGATAAGGATGGGGTCAAGCACCAGGTTCACGACCGACGAAACGGCCATCGCGTACATCGTTCTTTTCATGTCACCTTCCGCACGAAGGATCCCATAGGCGACGTTCGTGAAGAGGATAAAGATCGTTCCCCCAAAGAGGATGTAGGCATATTCGAGCGCAAGGTCGATGGTACCCCCCGCACCGATGAAAAGCAGGACGGGCCGGAGGAAGATGAGGAAACACGCTGTCATTATCACCGAGACAATAACTGTCAGGTAAAGTGCATGCATCGCGGTGTTGTCTGCCCCCTCCTTGTCCTTTGCACCGATTCTCCGGGCGATAGCAGACGTCGCCCCGGCACCGATTCCGTTTGAAAAGCCGATCAACACCATGAAGACCGGTGACACAAAGCCGATAGCGGCAAGGGCGTCCGATCCCAGTCCTGCTACCCATATCGCATCAACGATATTGTAAACGGACATAAGGAGCATGGCAACGATCATCGGGCCTGATAGTTTGATGATGGCCCGTTTCGGATCACCCGTAAGTATTGAGACGCCTATGGTATTTTCTGCAACGGCCGAAGGGAGCGTCTGAGTGGTCTCAGTCTGTCGTATCTGCGTCATGTGCGTTTTTGTGCCTCCCTGTCAGCCATGCAACTGCTGGTGTGGGCCATCTGACGGAGGATGGGTATCAGGTGTGCACGTGCCTCCTCTGGGAGTCCACCGATTATTTCGCGGTCGATTTCGTCTGCTGCTGCGGTTACATCTCTTGCCAGGCTTTCTCCTTTTTCTGTAAGAAAAACCAGGAATTTTCGACGATTTGTCTCGTCCTGAGTCCGGGTAAGGTATCCATCGTCCTCCAGTTGACGAATGGCCCGGGCAATGGCTCCTTTGTCTATTGTCATCCTGCGGCTGATCTCATCCTGGGTGACGCCGGGATGTGTTGCAAGATACAAAAGCGGGATCACCACGGCAGTAGATATTCCTGCCCGGGATACCCATTCACTGAGTACCCTGTTTCTGCTCCGGTAAATAATAGAGATCAGTGCTCCTGTCGAAAGGTCAGGAGGGAAAGGGTTGTCCATCGTACCAGATTGCATGGCTTACCATTTATTTGTTGATACGACAACAGTTGAGGTGTCCACAAAAAGGGTTTATCGGGGGCGATTTATTCTTTCCACTGCATCAGGCGCAGCGGGAAGTGGTTGTCAGGATAATCTGTACTTACAGCAACAGAACTATTACTTTGTTCTTTGTCGTTCGGACGATGGCATTTTCCCGGTGGTGACTTGTTTGTTTGGCTGAAGAAATGGCCACAATCCGTCGTGTTTGACACGTGATAAGATTATGCCCGGCAATCTCATTTTCTCTCTGTAGGAGTTGTAACAAAGGATTATGCCGTCAAACTGAATGACGCTGCCATGTAAACGAATGATATCGTAATCGATAATCACCGGTTCGTGCGAGTGGCCTTGCTCCTGTGGGAATCCTCATCAGGAATGGTGCTAATCTCTTGTGTACCAGGTGAACGCGTTGATAGCAGAAGGTCAGGCAGGCAGAGGTGACAATAATATGGATACAGCAGCGATTCGTGAGATATTCAGCTTTATTGCAGCAATTCCCCGGTGTTCAGGGTATGAGGATGGTGTTGCACGTTTTCTTCGGGAGCGGGCATCAGCAGCGGGGTTTGCAACAAGTGAGGATGCAGCAGGTAATGTCTTTATCATCCGTCCGGGCAGCGGGGGCGGGGAGTCTGCACCTGCGATCGTTTTGCAGGCGCATATGGACATGGTCTGTGTGGCAACCCCCGGTTCTGATCACGACTTTGCCCGCGAGGGCATTGACTGGTACGAAGAGGACGGCATTATCCGGGCACGGGAAACCACCCTTGGGGCAGATAATGGCATCGGTCTTGCAATAGCACTGCGCCTCATGGAGCATCCCGGAGATATCCACCCTCCCCTTCAGCTGATTGCAACGAGAGAAGAGGAGACGACGATGCACGGCGCAGCCTCACTTGAGCCCGAACGGATAGCCGGGACAACGGTAATCAACCTCGATGACGAGGAGGAGGGGGTGATCACCACCAGTTCGGCGGGGATGATGGGAGTGGCGTTTACCTTCCCTGCCCGCCGCATTCGGGTTCGGGGTGCCATCAGCTGGCAGACGGTGGAGGTGGTCGGTGGCAGGGGGGGCCATTCCGGTATTGAAGCTGGCTCCGGACGGGCTAATGCCCTTTCCCTCATGGGCACGTTGCTCTCGGGGATTATGGCAGAAACCGGGTGTGCGGTCACTTCGATCAGCGGTGGTGAGCGGGATAATGTGATACCCGGACAGGCACGGGCCGTCATTGGTCTTGACCTGGCAGTGGTGAAACAGGTTATCCGGTTCATTCGGGTTGAGGAGCGTGCCTGCCGGGAGAGGTTCCGTGAAACAGATCCTGATCTGCGGATACGTATATTTCCAGCGACTCCACAGGAGGGTGCCTTTGCCCCGGAGATTGCAGCCGGAGCCATTGCTCTCCTGGCCACCCTGCCCTCCGGCGTATGTGCGATGGATCCGGTTATTCCGTCACTCGTTGCCACATCATCAAACCCGGCTACGGTCTCCGAAGAGGGTGGTGTCCTGAGAATTGGGCTCTCGGCCCGCAGCAATGACGACGCTGTCCTTGCAGCACTGGGTGATGCATTCCGGCAGCAGGGGAGAGAAACCGGAGCTGCCGTCATTATTCCGGGTGTTGCACCATCCTGGCGCTACCGAAAGGAGTCCCCCCTCCGTGAAACCGTGCAGGCAGCGTATCATGAACTTTTTGGCGGAAAGATGCGTCTTCGCGGCCTTCATGCCGGCCTTGAGACGGCCTGGATTGCACAGAAGATACCGGAAGCAGACATCATCGCTATCGGCCCGGACATTTGGGACGCCCACACCACACGGGAATCCGCCTCTCTTTTCTCAGCAGGGCGTGTCTGTCTGCTCGTCCGGGAAACGCTCAGACGGTCTGTCGGCACCCCGGAGAATTGAGCGGGTGTGTATTTCACAAAAGATAAGCCAGCGTAAAATTACCTGCAAGGACATGGTGCCGGAGTCAGACATTTGCATTTTCGGTCTCATATGGGGCACTGATGTGCTAACAGCTCCACCCACATGTTTTTCCGTACTCTCACTGTGGTCTTGTCCTGGATGATGGCAGCGGCAGACCCAACCATATGGGATATCCCCCTTTTGGAATGTTGTGACACAATGCCTTGCATATCATTTTTATGTCGATGGGGGTTTAGTGTTCCATGAGCTCTCTTCCGGTATGGTGCCATTGCATGGGTTGATCCTCAGTAAAGTTAGGATGTTGGTATACATGCGAAAAATACGTGGTATATTGATTGTTGTTATGGTTCTGTGCCTTTCTGTGTATGCAGTGAGTGCACAGGAAATGATTGACGCACAGAAATATGCCACCGGTGAGGGGATATCATTGTACGGAAGCGGATGCGTGCCTGAAAAAATGGCTGCTACCCTTGAACCGGATAAACATGGTGATGAAGGTACGCCAGATACGCTTGCGGTTGTTTTTGCAATCGACAGTTCAGGAAGTATGGGCTGGACGGATCCCAATGAGCTGCGGCTTGCTGCTGCTGATGCCTTTGTTGAAAAGATGGTAACAAGACCGGAAAAGGATTTGGGAGGTGTTGTGAGCTGGGATAATTCCATTGATTTTACCTACGGGCTTGTGGCCGAAGATGTGGATTCATTTCTCACCCTGAAAAGGAATATCAACACAGTGAACAGCGTTGGTGACACGAACCTGAATGTTGGTTTGCATGCTGCTATCGCTATGCTGAATGCTCAAAACAGCATTACCAATAAGGTCATCATCTTCCTGACAGATGGCAGTGGTTTGTACACACCATCGGGCAAATACGGTTCTCCGGCTGACGCCGCCGCAGCGGATGGTATTGTCATCTACACTATCGGGCTTGCCATTCCACCCGGTTCATACGCTGAGAACTGTCTGATGGAGATTGCAGGTGTAACCGGAGGGATGTATTTTTCGAGTCCGGTTGCATCAAATCTTGATGCCATCTTTGCATTAGTCTACGCCGGTGTTGCAAATACAGCACCATATAATGCGGATCTGATGGAAGAAAAGGAGTCATACATTAGATATACTGTTTCGAATAGAGGAGAGGTGAATTCACTGGTTGGTCAGACATATTCCAATATAACAGAGTGTATGGATCCAACACCAACTGATACGCCCGCCCCAACACCAACTGATACGCCCGCCCCAACACCAACTGATACGCCGGTCCCTCTCTCTACAGCTGTACCCGAATTCCCGATTGTGGTGCTTCCTCTTGGCATAATGTTCAGCCTTTTCGCCATTGTATTCGTAATCCGGCGTTAACTATTTTTTTTTTAGGTTCCTGTGGGAACAGCTATAAAGATTCAGGGGTATTCGCCTGTATTCCAAAAGTCCTGCCAACCTATGCTGCCCACGATGCTCTCTGTCCCGGAAGGCCATGCCAGGAGTAAAAACAATCCCTCACTTTCTCTGGAGTGGGATGTCCATGAGGTTCGTGAGGTCGTATGTGTGGGGACGTGGCTTTGGGGAGGTGGGGATGATTCAATGATGAGTTTAACCTCTTAGAACACAGGCAGGAAATCGATGCAAAGGGTGAATTTATCGATTCAGGCATTACGTTTTTGGTCAACCATGGCAATTGGTATACGTTGAGATCATTTGGCACATCTGCCATTTGGTATGCTGTGTAGCACTGCCTCGCATATCATTTTTAATCTATTTGATAACTCTAGGCCACGGGACATCTGATATCCATCAGCTGCCCGCCTCTCCCTCTCAATGGGTTAGGGTGGTTCAAATGGGGAAAAAAAGTGGTATTTTCATTATTGTGTTATTGCTGTGCCTTTCCGTCTTTACAGTAAGTGCACAGTATATGATCGATTCACCGAACTACGTCAGTTCTGAGGGGGTATTCGTTCAAACGGTTCAGCCTGACGCTTTATCTACAGATGGACCCACTTGTGTACCGGAATTCCCGGTGGTGGCACTTCCTCTTGCCATGATTGTTGGCCTTCTTGGTGCTGCAATCATGCTTCGTCGATAACAATCTCTTCCTTTTTTTCTGTGTGTATCCATGACAAAAAAAATACGAGGATAGGGGTGGCAGATGTCAGAATTTTCCTCTCTAAAAAGAAGATGCGATGCGGTGCCACTTTTTTGCGGAAAAAAGAGACGGTGTGCAGGTGTGTTCTGGTGTACCAGGGCCATTACCTCAGGTACACACCAGGGTCATTACCTCAGGTACACACCAGGGCCATTACCTCAGGTACCATACCGGGTCACCCCTGGTCCTTTTGCCGTACTTCTCCCCCCACTCTCTTTTTTGATCCTGATGACCGTTCCGATACGCTCGTTTAAGGCCGGCACATGGGAGATGAGACCGATTATTTTCCCCTGATCACGGAGGGATGAGAGGGTGGCAAGGGCCATCTCAAGGGCATCTGCGTCCAGTGTTCCGAACCCTTCGTCAAGAAAGAGGGAATCTACCTGTATCCTGCCGGATGCCATCGAAGCGAGACCAAGGGCGAGCGCCAGACTCACCAGAAAACTCTCACCTCCGGAGAGGTTTCTCGTCGAGCGGATGGCCCCTCCCTGGTAGTTGTCCGTTACCGCGAGCTCAAGGGGTAGTTCCGGGCTTTGCATCAGAAGATACCGGTCGCTCATCGCCTGTAACTGGCGGTTTGCTGATGCGATCATCACCGCAAAGGTGAGGCCCTGTGCGAAGTTGCGGAACTTCTTTCCGTCTGCTGACCCGATGAGGGCGTGGAGTTCATCCCACCGGGCGGTCTCGGTTCGCTGCGCAGCAATCCGTGACTGCTGTCCGGCATACCGGGTTTCTTCCTCTTCCTGTCGCCTGAGCTGCTGGCGGATTTCACCCCTGCGGGTGTTGGCCTCCTGTTCAGCGATGGTGAGTGCATGCAGATCTTCGGTGAGAGCCTCTTCGTCCTTCACCGGCCTGGCTGATAAACGGTGCACCTCTGCTTCTTTCAGTGCGGTTGCATACCGTGCCGCAAGACCAGCCTGCCACCGTTCAAGATTATTCCGGATATCTCTGAGGGTTTTTACCTCATCCGGTGAAAGAAGGGCAGCTGCAAAGTCCTCTTCCCCTAAGAATCCGGCACTGCACACTGCTTCCTCAAATCGCTGCTCTGCCTTTTCCCGCTCCTCACCCTGTGCCCGGATAGTTGTCCGGAGAGTTTTGGCCTCTCCTTCCAGCCCTGCATACTCCTCTAATAGCTTCCGGTGTTGCTCTTGCGCCGCCTTATAAACTCGCTGCTTTTCCAAAATTGTCCGGGTGAACTGTTGTTCGGCCTCGTCCGGGCTCGCATCACCGAAGAAGCTCCTGCGTTTCTCCCTGAGTTGGTTCAGGTCTGTCTGGTGCATAGCAGTGCGTACTGCGCAGCCCTCTGCAGCGCCGAATCTCTGAATTGCCTGATGGTAGCACCTGATCAGGGTATGTA
This sequence comes from uncultured Methanoculleus sp., assembly GCA_964523185.1. Classification (GTDB taxonomy): domain Archaea; phylum Halobacteriota; class Methanomicrobia; order Methanomicrobiales; family Methanomicrobiaceae; genus Methanogenium. Next base: position 8,550 of record CAZFXY010000027.1, on the reverse strand, counting down.
TGGCCCTGGTGTGTTCTTTGAGAACCCGTATGGCGTTCTCTGCCCTATTAAAGAGCTTGATTGTCTGACCAACGGTAATAAGGGCTGCACGCACGGCCTTTTCCCGGTCCGGCACATCAGGGTTAAGAGCCAGGACGCGGCACCCTTCTTCCCACGCAATTTCCCGGCGTCCTGCCCGTTCATGGATGGCGGCGACCGCTTCTTTGGCAGCCTGCGCATCGCTTTCACTCCGTGTGATCGCCAGGAGAAGGTTATTTTCCTTTTTCCTGAGTGCAGTGACTGCTGCTCGTTCCCTCCTGAGGTCTTCGTCTCCTGCACGGGGCATTGCCGCCGTGTCCTGTGCGTATGGATGGCTGGTGGCACCACAGAGAGGGCAGGGTTCACCTGTCTTTAGATGGGAGCGCTCCTCCTCCAGGTCACGAACTCGTGCAGCCAGACGGACCGACTCTTCCATCTGGTCTGCAAGGCGCTCCTGTATTTCCCGTTCATGGGTGCAGGTCACCCATGCCGCCCGGTGGTGTACAACCTCCTCGCTTTTATCGTGGATGCGTTTCATGAGCTCACCGCTCTGTCTGTCATCATCCGCACCATCTGTGAGGCGGTCAACGAGTCTGTTCAGATGGGTTATCTGTTCCTGGCAGATGGCAGTTTCTGCCCGGAGGATGTCCGGGTCTGAGTACCAAGGCACACTGTTCAGGGCCTCCTCCAGGGAATCAGCCTCCTCTTCTGCAACGGTGAATACCCGTGCGGCGTCCGGGGGAAGTGGATGTGCGGCAACACCTGGGACGGCGTCTGCCACTTGTGCAGCGATGGTTGTAAGTGTGGCAGAAACAGCGGCAGGATCCTTTGCTATGCCGTGCTCTCTTAGGAACCATGCCGCCCTGTCCGTCGATGCCGGGGCGATGACACCTGCTTTTGCTGCCTTTATCAATTCTTCACGGGCCGCCTCCCACTCACGGTCTGCTCCCTGTGCTTCCCTGCAGAATTCCCGGAGCCGGTCTTTTGCAGCTCCCGTCTGTAGGTCAAGGGCCCGCACCTCGCGTATGATCAGGGCTCCCTCTTCGGCCCGTTCCTGCGCGCCCCGAAGCATGGTTTCCTGAAGCCGGGCGTCCTTTTCTGCCTCCAGGATCTTCTCTGTGTGCACGGGCAGTGCAGATTCAAGTCGGGTGAGGGATGTCTTATTGTTCTTCTCACCCTCCCGGATGGTCGTCACACGGCGGTAGGCTCCTTCCAGAGCGCCAGCTGCCTCCCCTCTGCGGAGGCGGTTGAGCGGTTCTTCTGCTGCAGCCCGGTCCTCGATCCAGTCTGCCTCTTCCCGTTCGGTCTCTCTGATGACATGGGCAATTCTTGCCTGCTCATGATGCCAGGTAATCCCTGTTCTGCAGAGCAGGATCGTTTCCTGCAAGGCACCTGTGTGCTGTATGAGCGTTGCCTCCTCCTCCCGGAGCGCAACCGTTTCTGCCTCGGGGAGCAGGGCAATCCCGCTGCCTTCGGCCTCCAGTACCTTTAATTTATCCTGCTCATCGCGTCTCCGCTGATGGACAGCAACTGAGATTCTGGAGTAGATCTCCGTCCCTGTGATCTGCTCAAGCAGAGGGGATCGATCATCCGGGGAGGCGTTTAAGAATGCTGCAAAATCACCCTGTGCGAGCATCACTGAACGGGTAAACCGGTCGTAGTCCATGCCAGTCAGCTCCTCGACCCGTTTGGGCACCTCACGTTTCCGTGTGGTGAGTATCTTCCCGGTGAGCGCATCCGCGATCTCGTGGTGTGGTGTCTGCAGTGCACCGTCTAACGTACCGTATGCCCGCTCCTGTGCCCATGTGCACCGGTATATCCCGCCCGCAACTGCAACCTCTACCTCGGCACTGCATTCCGCTGACTGACGGTGCATGATTTCATTGGTTGATTTGCTGATATTTTTAAGCCGGGGCGTGCACCCATAGAGGGCGAGGCACATGGCATCCAGAATGGTTGTCTTCCCGCCGCCCGTTGGTCCGGTGATCGCAAATATCCCGTCTGCGGTGTAGGCATCGCCGCTGAGATCAAACTCCCAGCTTCCGGCAAGCGAATTGAGATTTTTTAGCCGAATCTTCAGGATTCTCATGCCCTTTCTCCTCCGCTGGGTTCATCAGTATCTATTTCCCTGAGGATTTCCTGGAAGGCGGTCATCAACCGTTCCTGCTGGTCGGAGGGAATCTCTGCGGTCTCCATGCACCGCTCAAATACTTCGTTTTCCGTCAGTTCTGCAAGTTCCTCACATGATTGGTATGCTGAAAGTGCTGCAGATACGAGACGGGCATTCTTTACCTTTAGAATCTCAATTCCCGTCCCTTCTGCCATGGCAGATACCGTTCCCATCAGGTCACCCGGAATGGCGGCGCCGTCGTATATCACTTCGGCCCAGACTGGACTATCCGTCTCTTTGAGAGTTTGTATCCTGCGATGGATTGTCGGAAGGTCTCCCTGAATGGTGGCGAGCCGATGAAATTGCGGAACCGAAACTGAACGTACGGCAGCAGGCATTCCCGGTGTGGTGGTCACAAGAATCACTTCCTTTTGCTGCTCTGCCTCTCCGAATCCGACCGGCACCGGAGATCCGGGGTAGCGTATGGTCTCAATACCCCCCACGCTCTGGGGGACATGGAGGTGCCCGAGGGCTACGTATGCGGCCTCTTCTGCAAAAATATCCGCGCCCACCCGTTCAATACAGCCTGCAATTCGGTCACGGACCCCGTCGCCGTCGATGGTTGTTCCTCCGGCGGCGAAGAGATGCCCGGTGATGATCACCGGCACCGTTGGTCCGGCGGTGGGCTGCAAGGCACAGGCTGCGTCCCACGCGTCACGGTACAGGGATCGTACGCCCTCTCTCATCCGGGTCGCCCGCTCCTGAATGGACGCTCCGGGCGCCGATCGTCGGATATCTCTGTCACGGATATAGGGAACTGCTGCCACGATAAGATCCGGTTTTCCGTTTGGTGCGCTCAGAAGAAAGGTGCTTCCCGGCCTGTCTTCACCTACCGTTCCCACGACATGGATATTGAGGGCTGCGAGGATCTCCTGCGGTGCCTCAAGGAATGCCGGGGAATCATGGTTTCCTGCCGTGATGATGATATAACGGCAACCTGCCGCTGATGCTGCGGTCAGAAACTGGTAATAGAGCGTCTGGGACCGGGCAGACGGGGTGGCGTTGTCGAAGATATCTCCCGTCACGAGCAGGAGGTCAACTTCCTCCTGCTGTATGACACCTGTTAGCCAGGTGAGAAAGGCTTCTGCCTCAGCGTCCCGACGACGTCCGCAGAGCGTCATGCCAAGGTGCCAGTCGGCGGTATGGAGGACTTTCAGATGCCCCACTCCCCTTCAAAAAAATGTTCTGTGACCGCATTGCGGGTCGTATGAATGGTTCTGACCTGCATATCATGTGTCCGTATTTCTGTTACCATAAAGAGGTGGTCTGCGGAGTGAAACTGTGGTCGGTGAAACCAATGCCGGAATGTCATAAAAATATCACGCTTATATGCGGTATCATCTTGTTCAAGTAGAACTTGATGCCCGGTTTATATCGTTGTATCGAAGGGTGTTTAAGACAGTGATGGGATTTTGCTCGGTTTTTTTGTTATTTTGGGGCCGGAACAGATGCACATTTTCTCAGGTTATACATTCCTGCTTCCAATATACGTTCACATACAAATGACTCCGGGTGTTCATCCTCATGGTGCTCTACGCTACCCCGAGATTTGTCGTTGATGGACTGTTCTGCCAGATGATGCGAAAAATCGGTCGATATTGGATTTTTGTTGCAATGATGCCGTTAATGATAGTACTGACGGGGAGGCTGTGGTGCGGTAAAGACGAGGGGTGACCATGCCCCTACCCTTCGTCTTTCAACAGCTGAACCGAACCGTACTGTCCCCTTTTTCCGCGCTTAGATGCTACATAGAGTACATTGTCGTTGCATTATCGTTCGTGCTGGCTGCAACAAATTCCCTGCCCGGTTGCTCAATTATTCGATATTCTGATAATCCCTGCTTTTCATACGGTCTTCCTTATTTTGGTGTTAACCTCTAGTTATACTGTAATGGTGGGCACCTTTTAATATCTCAGACGTTGTTGTTTCTTAAGTAACAACAATAGATCCCGCATGTTTTGGCCTGTCCTTGCATCTATGGATCTCCTGAACACACACATCTAATCTCATACTATCAACCGAGTGATAACATGCAGTCACCATTTGCCATTCTGGCCAATTCCATAATTAATCACCCAAAGTCTGTCGCAGCGGTAGTCATTGGCGTGATCCTGGTGATGATCTTCTTTGCGTCCGGCGTCACAATGGAGACAGGCACTGAAACCTATGTGGACATCACCTCACCATCAGGTTCTCTCATCAAACACTATGAGGAAACGTACAGCTCTAATTCCATCATTCTCATGTTCGAGGGTGATGGGGTGTATATGCCCCAGACGTTGGATTATCTTCGGATTCTCTCAGAGGATATCGAAAATGAATATCAGGTAGTCTCGGTATCGAGCATCATCAATCTGGTCGACCTCTATAACGGCGGGGTAATTCCCGGATCTGAAACAGAGATAAAGAGCATTGTTGACCAATATAAAGATGTCATCCCCGGTGCCTCGACGACCGGTACCATGACCCTGATGCAGGTGGTTGTGCAACCAGGTCTTTCCAGCTCTGCTGCTACCGCTGCTCTCAGTAATATCCGCTCAGTGGTGGCAGGCCATAATCCGCCACCCGGTATTTCTGTGACGGTTACGGGAACCGCAGCATTTGCTGATGAGATGAAGGAATCAATGGGTTCATCCACCGGTATTCTGATTGGTCTCGCAATGCTTCTTATGGTCGTTGCGATGACTTTTCTCTTCGGGCATGTCCGCTACCGCTTCCTGCCGGTAGCAATTGTGATGATGGGTGTCATCGTCTCTTTTGGTGCGATGGGTGCGAGTGGCACCGGGCTCACGATGATGGTGATGGCCGCCTTCCCGGTGATGATCGGTATTGGTATCGATTACGCCATCCAGTTCCAGACACGGTTCGATGAGGAGGTTCGGAGAGGTTCCATCGACGAAGCGGTCTATGTCACCATCACCCAGTCAGGTCGTGCGGTTGCTGTCGCAATGATCGCCACATCGCTTGGTTTTATCGCGCTTACCATGTCACCGTTTCCGATGGTGGTTGACTTTGGCATCATCTGTGTGGTCGGTGTTCTTTCCTGCTATATCTGTGCGCTTGTCATCATCCCCACCTTTGCAAAGCTGGTGAATTACCGGCCGCTGGATCCGAAACCTCACAAGAATGGGAATGGAAATAAGATACCATTGATGGAACGCTATGACATTCTGCTTGGAAAGATAGCGGGATGGATTGCTAAGCGCCCGGTGGGAGTGCTCCTTCTCGTGGGTTGCATTGCAATGGTTGGCATTTTCCTGGATGATAAGATCATCATCAACACCGAAGAAGAAGCGATGGTACCGCCGACGATGCCCGCCAAGGTAAGCATGGAGAAAATGAGCAGCGCGATGGGGTCGAGCTCCACGATATCACTCGTGGTGCGCAGTGACGACATCTTTGAACCTGATACGTTGCGATGGATGTACGGGTTCACCGAATATGAGGAGCTGAAGCATAGTGAGATCACCGGCGCAACAAGCATTGTCAGCGCACTCGTCTCAATGAACCATGGCGTGCTTCCTCAAGATCGTGAAGAGATTGCAGCACTTCTGAAACTCGTCCCTGATGCTACCCTGTCGCGGTATACGGATGGTAATATGGAGGCGGTCATTGAGTTTTCCACTGAGGCGCTGGATCTCAATGGCATGAAGGCACTTCTTGATCAGATGCGTGCTGACCTTGCCTGGTACGAAAATGATCCCGGTACGACCGCGGTATTTACCGGTGCCCTGACGCTCTTTGGTGATATGATCGATGAGATCAGCGAGTCCAAGAGCCGGATGAACCTGGTGGGTTTCGGCCTGATATTTGCCTTCCTCCTCCTTATCTACCGGAAGGCGACAGCTATCACGCCGATTATCCCGATCATCATGATTGTCGGGTGGAATGCGGTCATCATGTATGTACTTGGGCTGGAGTACAATATCCTCACCGCGACCCTCGGTGCGATGACCATCGGTGTTGCGTCTGAATATACCATCCTGATTATGGAGCGGTATGACGAAGAACGCAGACGTGGACTTTTGTGCCACGATGCGATCCAGACCAGTATCCAGAAGATTGGAACGGCGATTACTATCTCCGGCCTGACAACGGTTTTCGGGTTCTCCGCTCTGACGCTTTCCGAGTTTCCCATTATGTCTAATTTCGGCCTGGTGACCGTGATCACGGTGGCTTTCTCTCTCATGGGTGCGATTCTCGTGATGCCTGCGGTGCTCGCCATTGCGAGTAAAATACAGGACTGGTTTGCAGTCCGAAAGCCTGCAAAGGCGTTCTGAGCCTCTCGCATAAAAAAGATGCAGGGCCGGTATCCGGTTCTGCACAGATGTTTTTTTGTTTTATCTTCTGACGAATACGCCCCCGTTCTACAGATGGCGGAATGCTTCTGCGAAACAGTGCCTACATCAGTATTATACAAACCACATTGCCCGGTATGGTTTCTTTATTATCCAATTATCTCATGCGATAAAGAACCTGCATGTGTGGAATGGATCACGGGTTGGTGGGGCCACCTCTCCCGTGTTTCTGTTAAGAGATTATCTGCTCTGGCCTCTTGGAGCGTCCCGAAGGTTGCCCCGCACCGCAGAAAACCATACACCTGCCGCACAGAGGAAACCGAAGGTGATAAAGGCGTAGTGCGTCGCTGCGAGGAGTCCTCCGGTCACGCCCGGCGTGATGACGATGGTTCCTATCACGATAGAGAATATCACCATCGTAACGGACATGGAAAGGTTCTGGCCCAATACCCGCATGGTGGCGGCGGTGGCAGACGCAATACCTGCCTGTGCATTCCCAACCGAGCTCATGATAGAGTTCATATTTGGGGGTGAAAAGATACCATAGCCAAACCCAAGCACCATCAGGATTACCACGATGAAAAAAAGCGACGTATTTCCCCCGATAAAAGCTAAAAGAAAAAGACAAACGGTGACGATGGCCATGCCAGTGGTGGCGAGTACACGGGGCTCGATGCGATCCGAAAGCCTGCCTGCGACAGGGGCTGTCACCGCCATAAGGACGGGTTGTGCAAGGAGGATGGTGCCTGCCGCCTGTGGGGAGAGGAGCCTGATGTACTGGAGATAAAGGGAAAGCAGAAAGGTGACTGCATAGGTGGATGAGTAGTTGATGAGTGCGGCGATATTTGAAAAGGTGAACCCCCGGTTGTCGCGGAGAAGTCGCACGGGAAAGATCGGATCGTTTGTTCGGTTTTCCCAGAAAAAAAATCCCAGAAGACCAAAGACCCCTGTTAGAACGAGGATTGCCCCCCAGATGGCAGGCAGGTGAGAGGCGCCGGTGATGAGAAGGATGAGGGATAGGGTATAGATGATCGTCCCCGGATAATCAAACCCACGTGTTGGTGCGCGGTTCGTGTCCCTTGGGATAACAGCATATCCAACGGCAAGAGCGCCGAGAATGGCTGGGGCGGTCACCAGAAAAAGGGCCCGCCATCCGAGATAACCGGTGATGAGCCCCCCAAAAAACGGGCCTGCGGCGAGACTGATATAGACGACGGCCGTATTGATGCCGATGATCTTTCCCCGTTCCTGCAGGGGATAGTTGGTGGTCAGAAGTGGCAGGGCGGTCGCAAAGGTCATGGCGCTTCCAAATCCGGCAATAGCCATCCCCCCCATCAGCAGCCAGAAAGAGGGTGCAAGCCCGGCACAGATGAGGCCGGTGCCCATGATGGCTATTCCCCAGAGGAAATATCTCCGCCTCCCGAGCATGTCTGCAGTTTTGCCGAAAGGTAGCAGGAACATCGCATAGGGGAGGAGATATGCGGTTGGGACCCAGCCCAGCAGAGGGGCAGGAACCCCGAATGCCGCTGCAATGAGGGGCAGAGCAATCTGAACACCTGAGGAGATGAAGGGTGTTGCAAAGGATGCGAGGCAGACGGCAAAAAGAATCATGGTGAGGGTGCGTCTTGGCAGTGGGGTGGTGGCTGTATCCATGGATAACTCCGGTACATATCTGTGTTGGTACAGTAGAATATGAATGGTGAGGAGAGAAAGGCGCCTGTTTGTTCCGGAGGTTGCCCCGGGAATCCCGTATGGATATAACCTCCGAAAGCACGGTGCGATCTGTGCAATTGAGAAAAAAGGGTAATGATAGGTGATAATTCGTTTATTTATCCTGCTTCTCAGTCTCTGTCCGAGGCTTCTGTCTGGTTCTTCTTAATCTGTTTTACTGCTTCCTTTCCTGACATATACGCAAAGGCGAGAGCGGTGGGGTGTTCCTTAATGCCTTTCCAGCGATCCATACCGGGTGCCGTGATATTGTGGTCCGGGGTGTAGCCGTAGCCGAATCCGTTAAAGAATGCGGTGATGATGGGGTAGGCATAGTCAAAGATGTCCGGGCGCTCC
>CAZFXY010000026.1:0-16905 GCA_964523185.1 uncultured Methanoculleus sp. | reverse complement strand
CGTTAATTTCAGCGACACCCGCATAGTGGAATGTTCGCATCGTCATCTGCGTACCGGGTTCACCAATGGACTGCGCTGCAATCACCCCTACTGCTTCACACGGCTCAATACGGGTTTTTTCATACTCATCGTATACCTGCCGCATAATCTCCTGAAACTGCTCTGAAGAGACCGCATGACCTTCCATTAATTTTTTCAGATCAGCCTTTGTTTTTTCCGGAATCTCTGCGGCATCAATCTCTGCAATCATGCTCGAATCCATCAGACCTCCTCCTTTAACACATTTTCAAGAATTCCACGGACATCAACCGGATCTCCAAAACACGCCTTTGAGGGATCGGTATTGTCTTCACCGTACTGGAACTGAATAATTCTCCCGCCTGTTGTACGAACCGTCAGGTCATAGGCCACCTTGAGATCCTGCAATGCATTGATCATCCGGCGCTGCAGGTATCCGCTCTGTGAGGTACGAACTGCAGTATCGACAAGACCTTCACGACCACCAATTGCGTGGAAAAAGAACTCCGTTGGTGTCAGTCCGCTCTTGTAACTGTTGCGTACAAATCCATGAGCCGGTGCACCACGATCTCCGCGTTTAAAATGCGGTAATGTCCGGTCTTCGTAGCCACGGGAAATACGCTCACCACGCACCGCCTGCTGACCGATACACCCAGCCATCTGCGTCAGGTTCAGCATGGAACCACGCGCACCACTGACCGCCATCACGACAGCACTATTGGACAGACCAAGGTGACGCCCTGCAATATCACCCGTTTTATCACGGGCCTTTCCCAGCACCTGCATAATCTGCATCTCGAGCGTCTCCTCGAGCGTTCGGCCGGGCATTGGTTCAAGCTGCCCTTCCTCATAGATCTGAATCCGGCGTTCGACATCGCGCATCGCTTCATCAAGTCCTTCATCAATCTGTTTATGGGAAGACTTTGAGAGATCTTCATCATCAATGCCGAATGAAAACCCATCAAACATGATGGCACGTATTGAGAGCTTGGTGACATCGTCAATGAACTGTGCACCGCGCCTCTGCCCGTGCTGCCGGATAATCCGCTGAAGAATATTCCCTTTAAATGCACCAATTGACTTCTTGTCAATCGTTCCGGTCAGCAGTTGTCCATTGATAATCTGAACATAGGAATCCTTTTCACAGCCACTCTTTTTGCATTCCTCACAGTCATCACAGGAACTGGAACGGAATACCATATTCAGATCGTCAGGGAGAATCATGGAAAATACCTGTTTATTGGACCAGTATTCTTTTCCATCTTCTACCTTCCCGGGTTCCGGAAGATGCTCAGGCGGATTAAACTTAATTAATGAGATGATTTCTTCTTTGGTAAACCACCGCAGCGTATGTGTCAAAAGAAAGATACCCGAGATGTGATCGTGGATACCGCCGATGATCGGTCCGCCAAAACGGGGTGAGAGGATGTTTTTATAGACAGAAGCAAGCATATGGGCTTCGGCCCGTGCCTCTTCGGTCTGCGGAACATGGAGGTTCATCTCATCACCATCATAGTCTGCGTTATAGGGTGGACATACCGCAGGATTCAGACGGAATGTTCTCCCGTCCATCAGAATGATCCGGTGAGCCATAATAGACATCCGGTGAAGAGAGGGCTGACGGTTAAAGAGCACAATATCATTGTTTTTCAGCTGACGGTCAACCGCCCACCCCGGTTCAAGCTGCTCTGCCACCGTTTCACACGTGAGTTCATTCAGCCTGACCCTTCGGTTGTCAGGCCGGATGGCATAATTTGCACCACATGGGTCTGAGAGTGTTTTCCGAATCGGGCCATTCAGAACCATGGCCCGTACTTCTTCGATATTAAACGGCGTGACACGGATGGGGACACTCATCTCATTTGCAATGGCAAGAGGAATCCCTACCTCACCGATACTCATATTCGGATCAGGTGAAATCACGGTACGTGCTGAGAAATTCACACGTTTTCCGGACAGAGATCCTCTGAAACGGCCATCCTTGCCCTTCAGACGCTGAGATATGGTCTTGAGGGGTCTCCCGGAGCGGTGTCGTGCCGGTGGACAACCTGCCACCTCATTATCCATGTAGGTGGTCACGTGATACTGCAATAACTCCCAGAGATCCTCAATGATCAACTGTGGGGCACCAGCGTCCTGATTCTCCTTGAATCGCTGATTAATACGGATAATATCGACAAGTTTGTGCGTCAGATCATCTTCAGAACGTTGTCCGTTCTCAAGAATAATCGATGGCCTCATCGTAACCGGGGGCACCGGCAGAACCGTCAGAAGGGTCCACTCAGGACGCGCCACTTCAGGGTTAATGCCAAGGAGGCGGAGATCTTCGTCAGGTATTTTTTCCAGACGACTCCGGATATCAGCAGGAGTCAGCTTGTGATCTACCTTGCGGCCGGTCTCATTCGTCCAGATCTCCGAAAATGTTGTTGGCTTCTCGAAATTTACCTTGTTCTGCTGAACGCCGCAATGAGGGCACACCCGCTCTTTTTTAACATCTTTTTCCGAGATAACATCTGAACTCCGTTCATCTTCAGGACCAAGTGTTTTGTGCACTTCTTCAGGGGTCAGAAGAAGCCGGCTGCATTCACGACAGGTAACACGGAGTAATTTCCGAATCAGGCGTGTATATCCCACGTGAGTAACAGGTTTGGCCAGCTCAATATGGCCAAAATGCCCCGGACAGTCTGATGCCTTATTGCCACATGTTTTGCACCGTAACCCCGGGTCAATAACGCCGAGGTGAAGATCCATCAGACCCTGGGGATAGGGAAAACCATCGTCATCATAGGTATCTGCCCAGATAATTTTCCGCACACTCATCTTACGGATTTCTTTTGGTGAGAGAAGACCGAACTCAATCTCCCCCACTCGTTTTGGACTTGCCATATCTGTTCCCCCCTATACCTGGTCTTCCAGGCGCATCCTGGGTGCAATACCCATACTCTTCATCTCATCCAGGAGCAGTTTGAATGCATAACTCATCTCAACCGGATAGATATCAATCTCATTTCCACACGCGAGACAGCGCGTTACATTTCTGTTTCTGTCAAGAAACGCAATCATGCCGCACTTTGCACAGACATACTGTTCGACTTTGTCAGACTCATCAAGAAGCCGCTCTTTCAAAGCCATTGCTGCGCCGTGTCCAATCATGACATCACGTTCCATCTCACCAAATCTGAGACCACCCTCACGGGCACGTCCTTCCGTTGGCTGGCGGGTTAAGACCTGCACCGGCCCGCGGGAACGGGCGTGCATCTTCGAGGATACCATGTGGTAAAGCTTCTGGTAATAGATGACACCAATATAGATATCTGCATGAAACTGCCTTCCGGTGATCCCGTCCCTCATCACTTCACGCCCGTCATGAGAGAATCCAAGAGATGCGAGTGATTCTCTGAGGCTCTCCTCCGGCTCTCCGGAAAATGCAGTCCCCTTAATACGGCGTCCTTCCAGGGAGCCAACCTTACCACCCAGCATCTCCAGCATATGCCCGATGGTCATCCGTGATGGAATTGCATGGGGGTTAATGACAAGATCCGGGGTGATCCCTGCCTCGGTAAAGGGCATATTTTCCTGAGGCACAATAAGCCCCACGACACCCTTCTGTCCGTGGCGTGATGCAAATTTGTCACCCACTTCAGGAATCCTGAGGTCACGGGTGCGCACCTTAACAAGACGGGAACTATTCTCTCCTTCTGTCAGAATAACCGTATCAACAATACCCCGCTCGTTGCTTCGCATGGTGACTGAGGTATCACGACGTTTTTCAACGGTGATCAGCTCACCGGATGGTTCTTCAAGGAACCGGGGAGGAGAGGTTTTACCGATAAGCACATCCTTTTCATGCACAACGGTCTCCGGGTTAATGACCCCGTCGGTGTCCAGATTCTGATAATATTCAGCACCACGTGCCCCGGCTACTTCCTCATCAGGCACTTCTATTTTGTCAACCTGACCGCCGGGATATCGGCGCTCTTCTCCGTCATACGTTCGGAAAAAGTGTGAACGGCCAACACCGCGATCAATAGATGCCTGGTTGAAAACGAGCGCATCTTCAATATTGAACCCTTCATACGAAAGAATGGCGACAACAAGATTCTGACCGGCAGGCCGGTCATCAGAGCCGATAATCTCGGAAGTCTGGGTATGAACAAGAGGCTTTTGCGCGTAGTGAAGGAAATGACCACGGGTATCCGGACGAAGCTTCATGTTTGAACAGCCGAATCCAAGCGCCTGTTTGATCATACCTGCACCCATCGTGACACGAGGGGATGCATTGTGTTCCGGGAACGGAACATGTGCTGCTCCGATACCCAGAATCAGCGCAGGATCGATCTCAAGATGCGTGTGTTCAGGAGTGATATCGACCTCATTCATGGCAACATAGAGGTCTTCTTCTTCCTCTGCGTCGATATACTCCACGATTCCGCGGGAGACAAGATCCGTAAAATTAATTTCATCTGATTTCAGCCATTCAATATCCTCCGGGGTGACCATTGGCTTCCCTCCCTCAACCACAATAAGTGGCCTGCGGGCACGGCCCCGGTCGGTATGAATGATAATATCCCTGTTGTATTCCTTGTACGATATGTTAATTTCTGACGAAACTTCACCCCGCCGCCTCAGCTTTCGGACCCCGGCTACGAGCTCATGGGGATTACCAGAAAGACCGATCAGCGCACCGTCTACAAAGACACGGGATTTTTTATGACTGCTGCTCATGATACCTCCCGTTTCAGCTCTTCAACACCAAGAGCATAGAGCGTCTTACTGATTGCCTGATCATCGGTAGTAATACCTTTTGAGATCTCGACCATCTGTGCAAAGTTCTTCACAAGACCACAATTCGGACCCTCCGGAGTCTCAGAAGGACAAATTCGCCCCCATTGTGTCGGGTGGAGATCACGAGCCTCAAAATGTGGCTGTGAACGTGACAGGGGGGAAATGACCCGCCTCAGATGGGACACAACGGCCATGTGATCAATTCTGTCGAGCAGCTGTGACACACCGGTGCGTCCACCGACCCAGTTACCGGTGGCAAGAGGGTGCAGCAGACGCTCAGTCAGCACATCTGCACGAACGGCTGTGGCGATAGAGAGCTCACGGTGGCGCATATTTGCACGCTCAAGCTGATACTTAATATCACGGGTCAGCCGGTTGAGTGAGATACGGAAGAGATCTTCCATGAGATCCCCGGCCAGCTTCAGCCGTTTGTTTGAGTAGTGATCCTTGTCGTCAATACGACGATTCTCAAGCACCAGATCAAAACATGCCTCGGCCATCCTTCCAAGGAAATATGCCTTTGCAAGCCTGACACTCTCCGTTGCCTGCTGAAACCCAGGGTCCTCTTCCTTCAGACCCTCTGGCATCAGATAATTCAGATGGGGGAGAAGATAATTATCGAGAACAAACTCCGCTCGTTTGCGCTGGTAATCCTTCGTCTGGTTCGGAGCAAGCTTTTTTCCGACATACATGATACCCTCATCGACGTCATCACACGCACTCTCTTCAAGATTCTGCATCATGAAGGTGAGAATCTGTTCATCATCAGAAACGGCATGTACAATATCGAGATCATTGCCCAGCCCCAGCCCACGCATCAGGTCCACATACTTCAGGTGGCCGGCAACGGATGGAAAGGAGACTTCAAGAAGATTTTTCCTGTTTCTTTCAACAATGACAAGAGCACGATATCCACGGAACTGGGAGAATACTTTTGATACATAAATTCTATCATTGTAGCGCTCCGTGTATTCGGTCATAATCTTGTTGGAGGCAAGATCTTCAAGGGTCATTAGCACGCGTTCTGAACCATTAACGATGAAATAACCACCCGGATCATGAGAATCCTCTCCATGAGAGATACGTTCCTCATCAGACATACCATACATATTGCAGCTTTGCGAACCGATCATCACCGGAAGTTGACCGATTGTTGTTACAACCGCCTCTTGGCGCACATCGCCCTGAACAAGCACCATATCAAGTTTGATGGGTGCTGAATAGGTCAGGTTTCTCAGCCGGGACTCACACGGAAACAGGCTGGACTGGGAACCGTCCGCCTCTCTTACCACTGGTTTTAAAACTTCAATTTTTCCAAGTTCAACCCACACCGGTTCACTGTCTTTTCCACGCTGACCAATATCGGTCTCAATGATCCGCTGTTCATCCACAACTTTCTGAAGATTAAAACGCAGAAAATTATTATATGAGTCCAGCTGATGACGTGCGACGTGTTCCCGTGAAAAATAGGCTGAAGATAGTACATTTGTATCAAGCAGAGAGATCACCCTCAATAGATTTATTTTTTCGGCCTCTTGACAACCATCCGGAAAGATTCCGCACGGCCTGCAGTCTGGCTGTTTCTTACAATTCGAATAACATCATTGATATTTCCATCAATCGCTTTCACAACGGGATCATCATGATAGATTTTGGGCAACTGGTCATAGGAGATCTTATACTTCTGCAGTAGACTCTCCACTTCCTCCCCGGTCATTACGTGATGTTCTGGAACCATCACATGTTCAATTACAGAAAAATCTTTGGTGTCCATCTTACGCCCCTGATCAGTAGCTGATTTTTTTTTAGATGCATCACCGCAAAAAATCATACATCGCACCACAAGCCATTGTGGCAACGGGCCTAGAGGGATTTGAACCCCCGACCACCTGGTTAAAAGCCAGGCGCTCTTCCTGGCTGAGCTATGGGCCCCGATTGCTGTTAGAATCAGCATAATTAGTGGCATTCGGAAGTATATAAATGTGATGGTTTTTTAAAACCATATTGCCAAAATATACCCTTAATGTAAGAAATTTCGCGCAGGCGACACCACTGAGTTTATAACCACATCCCGAAACACGCAACATAAAGTAAAGTTGATAATACAATAAAACCTCAGACTGCATTACCATTAAAGGACGAATGAGATGAAAATAACACTAAAAGAAATTGATAAAAAAATAGTTGACGCCCTGTCTTCAGGGACACACCTGATCTACATCCTCATTGCAATCCTTCTGCTCATCCTCGCTGCACTATCGCTCCTTGACGTCGTCACCGGGTTTGAGATGATGATAAACGGGTCAAAGGAATCCGGGATGATGAAGGCACTGCATGCTGTTCTCCTGACGATTGTCATCATTGAAATTATGGAAACCGTCACCGGTTATCTGCGCACGCATACCATACAGATACGCCCCATATTAATTGCAGGCATCACGGCGATGGTGAGAAGACTGCTGTTTTTTGACACTGAGCCCCTGACGCCCCTCCTCCTCGGGGAAGTAGTCCTTGCAATATTCGCGGTACTCATCCTTACGATAGCAATCATTCAACTGGGAAAAGAGGAAAAGTGAATTGTTAAAATATTATTTTTTCAGATGAAGACATTCTTTGGTGATCTGCTCAAGCCGCTCTTCCTGGAATTTAATACTCATCCCCATGCTTTCGATGGCCTGCTGAATATTCTCACCAACTTTAACATTTGAATCATTGAGATTATACGTAGATTCCAATATCTTCAAAAGACGGCGAGAGACATCCGCACTTTTGCTCAATCGTTCATATTCTTTGATAATATGTAAATCAGTGCCACTGCTCTTTGCTTTTTCGATGTCAATATTGATCTTTTCCTGACGTTTCAGCACATACTCGATCGCATCATACAGCTGACGGTGAGTGGTCGGCTTCATGATATAATCTTCAATATAGGCACCATACTCCTGTGCTTCATCAGGAGTCAGCTGTTTGGCCGTGAGCATCATCACCGGGACATCCGCAGTCGACGGATTCATTTTTATCTTTTCAAGCGTCTCCCAGCCATCCATCGGCTCCATCATGATGTCCAAAAGAATCAGACCCGGCCGGACATCCTCCAGCACCTCCAGACATTCATTACCACTATATGCTGCAATAGGCCGATAGCCACCTCGTTCAAGCATGGCAACAAACACGTCGACGATCATCGGGCTGTCATCAACGATCAGAATTGTATACATCTACTCCTCTCCAATATCATTCGCAGTAACCGCCAGTTCATTCTTCAATGATTCTATATCGGGCGATTTATTAATAATTACCGTTGTCAGCGCATCCCTGCCGACACCCATGGTGATGATACCCCCCTCGTCTGATTCAGCGGAAACGGAGCCAGGACATGGAAAATGCACCATACTGCCTGCCGCCCCGGTTGAACGAGACATTCTGGCACTCATCGCTGCAAAAGAGGGGATTGAAAGGAACTGTTCAACCCATTCCCCTATCACCGCACCGGTGCGTAAAACACCAGCACACCCTAAACCATCATCTCGAACCACGCATTCATGTAGATGTGTTGCAGTTTGCCTTTTGGTTAAAACACTATTCGTCATGGCAATGCCCGGGTAGATTTTGATAACCCGTTCAGGTTTGGTCCTATGTCAGATATATCTATTCAATGCTTGTAAGTGAACACGAATGGATGCCATCGGAGGAATCGAAACAAATAAATCACATTTCAGTAGGCACGTCCACAGGAAATGCAGAAAAAAAAAGACAATACGTTTATAGCATCACAATTTTAATCATTGATCAATATGCAATTACCTCGGGGGACGCTGCATTCCGTTAAGAAGAATCTTCAACCTTCCATCCTTTTTAAAGAAATTTCTGGAGAAAAATTCACGGGGCATTGCAACATCTATACCAACTCAGGGAGTGCATCCATTGTTTTCAGGGAAGGCAGATGCATACTGGCAAAAACCGGACAATTCTCTGGCTTTGATGCATACAAGCGAATTGAGATGGACCCATTCAATTTATCTGCGGAGCTGTACACATTCACCGAAACGCAAATCGGACTTAGTACCGAGTTTAATCCCGATTGTACGGTCGTTTTTCCCACAAAAACACCTTTGCCTAAAAAAAGTGAAGAAAAACAGGCAGTGCCGCAATCAAGGATTTTGGCCGAAGTGAAACGGCAGCAACGCTCCGAAGATGGGATGAAATCGGATTCCCCAAAGGACATTGACACACTCTTTGAGTTCCGGCCCGCTGTCAACCCAAAGGTACGAAAACCAAAAAGTGATTTTCAGCTTCCACGGGGAAAATTTGTCGCCATTCAAAAATTAGTCCCCCTTCTGCATGTGCTCACTTTTGCTGAAGAAAATAATTTTTCCGGGTACATCGTCATTGATATCGGAACACGGAAAGCATCCACCATTTTTCGTCATGGCATGTGCGTCATGATTGATTATCCTCCAGCCTATGGGGAAGAGGCAATCAGAGAGCTCCAGACAGACTTCGGAATAAAGGTCACCGCCGAACTCTATGTGCTGTCCCCCCAGCAGATGGAACTCACACTGGAATTCAATGAAGGATACTGGGCCAATAACTGGACGAAAAAAACCGGGGTGTCAGTTAGCTCATTATCCAGAGACAGTAGGGCGGAAAAGCAAAACGATAGAGGGGGTATTGCTCATAAAAATGCAGAGAAGCCGGGTTTCACCACAGAGACCAAATATTCAGCGCCCCGTGGCCATGCTACTACCGACATCGAACTCAACCCCAAAAAAGACGAAACAGCAGAGATGCCGGGCGACGAGGAACTTGATGAGTTTGCAAAACAAGTCAGCACCCTCGAACATATGGACATGGAACAGATGGAATCCCGAATCAGGGATAATTTCAAGGATGTCATTAAAGAACTTGATCTTGAATACCTCCTTGCAAACAAAGAAACCGAAAAACCGATCGGAGACATAAATGACTGAAGGCAGTTACCTGATAATTCTGGCCGCAATTGTTGTTATTCTGTTTGTTGCATTGATTATTCTGATCTATCGGGTGTTTAATCTTCAGAAAAAGATAACCGATGGAAACCAGACGATAATTCGTGAACAAACCGGCGTGCAGACAAAAAACGACGTGTTGACAAAGAATGACGTACTAACAAAGAACGACGTGGTCATAGAACCGACCAAAAAACAATCCATCCCTACATCTGAAACGGATATCATTCATGAAATCAACCTCACCAAAGGCATTTCCGACATAAATGAAAGCATGAACAGGTACGCCAGAAAATATCATCTTGATTCAACAACGCTTGCATCAATGGATGGTTTTTCAATCGCATCATCACATCCGGACAGTGAACTGGAGGCAGCAAACCTTACTGCACGGTATCGGGTTAATGCAATAACTGAAATCGGCGATACCTACATCATCCCTCTCGAATACAAAGGAGATGAGATCCTCATACTATCCAAAACAATGCATAAAATTCCCGAAGAACGGGTAGAGAGGATGAGGACGGACGTGAGGTCGATCCTCTCTTATTGGCTATAGGTATTTAAAATTTATTCATCATTTTTTCCCCGCACTTAAAATGATTGTGGAAATGTTAATCTGAATCTTTCGGTAATAAACAGGTTTGATTGGCAATAACCCATACCTATTAAATAATACGAAACCACAAAACTATTGTGCAGCGTTCAGGGATTTGAGAGGTGTATATGGTCAAAGTTTATACAATAGCGTCGGGGAAAGGTGGAACAGGAAAAACCACAACATCAGCCAACCTCGCCACATGTCTTGCAGAATTAGGAAAAGAAACGTATGTGATGGATGCCGACATGGGGATGGCAAATCTTGGTCTCATCATGGGCCTTGAAGATACCCCCATAACACTCCATGAAGTCCTTGCAGGAAAGGCAAAGGTGTCTGAAGCGGTCTATGAAGGACCATTTGGTGTCAAAGTTGTTCCGAGTGGCATATCCCTAAAAGGATTCCAAAATGCTGATCCGGATCGGCTACGGGATGTAATGCGTGAACTGATCGGAGTGTGCGAATTTCTGATCATCGACGCACCAGCAGGGATCAGTCGGGACGGTGTAATTCCACTCGCCATCGCAGATGAAGTTATTCTGATCGTTAACCCCGAATTATCGTCTATGGTAGATGCATTGAAGACCAAAATACTCACAGAACTCGTGGGAGGGTCTGTAAAAGGCGTGATACTTACCCGTGCCACGATGGAAAATACCGAGGTCTCAAAGCAAAAAATGGAGGAGGTACTGGGAGTTAAAGTGATAGGAATAATCCCTGAGGATCAAAATGTCCGTAGAGCAGCCGCCTATAAAGCACCAATAGTGGTCAGATATCCGGATTCCGGTGCGTCAAAAGCATACAAAAGAATTGCAGCGAACCTTGCCGGAACGCCATATGTAGAGAATCAGGACAAGGTTAGTTCACGGGAAAGTTTCATTGACAGAATGGCCCGTTCGATATTTAAAGGTAAAAAATAATGGTTGGAAGTGCAGAAGAAGTAATGGTGGTTTTATTCGGGATAGTAATCGTTTTCCTCCTTTTTGTGGTGAAATTGATGCACACACGAATCAACCAGCTGCTGTCTGAAATGGCCTCACTTGACGGAAAGGTAAACCTGACATCAAGTGAGGTTGAAACCCTTACCAGGAATGTTGAGGAGTTCAAAAAGATAAAATTCTAATTTTTAAAACGGAAATTAGATAAACAAAGTAAACATACACTATAAGGCGGGGCCATAGGGTAGCCTGGACCATCCTAGGAGGCTGGGGGTCTTCTGACCTGCGTTCGAATCGCAGTGGCCCCATTATTTTTTTGAGGATGAGTATGAAAATTACAGAACCCTGTTTTGAATGTCTTTTGTCACGCATCACCTATGAATGTGGTCTGATCTCCACAGATCCCAAAAAAACAGAAGAAATCACCGAAAAATGCAGAGTGCTTCTCACAGAACTGTGCAAAACAAACGCAGCGGCACCTCAGATCTCAAGCAGAGTTCACCGTCTTGCATATCACGAGATGGGGTCTCTCGACCCATATCAGTCATTGAAAGAAAAAGATAATGCGGACGCGCGGGCCGCATGTGAGCTCGTGATCACCGATACCATGAATTTTCGCGACCTCTGCCTCGCGGCAATTATTGGAAACACCCTTGATTATGGATCAAAAGAACATGCAGTGACAAAAAATCTTGTTGCACATTTTTCGGATGAATTTGACAAAGGTCTGACCATTGATGATACTGAGCAGATGCTGACCCTTTCTGACCGGGTAGTATACTTCTGTGACAATTGTGGGGAAATAATCTTTGATTCATACGTGATACGTTTTCTCAAGGAAAGAGGGTCCCATATTACAGTGGTAGTTCGCGGAGGGCCGATAATTAACGACGCAACACGGGAAGACGCACATACCGCAGGAATAGATGCCATATGTGATCTCCTTTTGACCAATACCAATGGGATCGCCGAGCTCGGTTATAATCCGGACCTGGCACCTGAAGAGCTGCTGAACGCAATACAGAACGCGACGATCATTATTGCAAAAGGAATGGCCAATTATGAGTCCCTGACCGAGGTTAAAGGACTTCCCCCTGTTGCGTACTGCATGACCGTCAAATGCACTCCGATTGCAGAATCAATAGGCGTACAGAAGGGATCACGGATTGCAATGCTTACCCGTCAGTGATGAGAAAATCCCTCATCGTCTGAAATAGTGCGATACGACGTGTCAAACACTTCATTCCACGTCGTCTCCAGCACATAATATTCCATCATCTCGACAACGCGTTGATTTTTAGGGGATAATTCATACGCCCGCTCAAGCACGTTTCCCGCCTCTTCCCGGTTGCCAAGCTGAATATAAATTCGGGTCACTTCAAGCAGGATATCAATATTGTCAGGATCCATATGATATCCACGCATAAGGAGTTTCAAAGCCTTCCCGGTATCACGTTCAATCTTGCCAAGATAATACCAGAGCGCAGGTTGATTCGGCTTTAAACGAATGGCAGTCTTCAATGCGCTGGAAGCTTCATCGGTTTCGCCAAGATTCAGGAGACAGATACCTATCCCAAGCCAGACTTCTCCATCATGATTTTTAAGGGTGTTTGCCTGGCGAAAACATCCAAGAGCACCCGAATGATTTTCCAGACGCAGGAGTGCGACCCCCATATTCAGCCATGCACGAAAGTTCTTTGGCTCATTATCAGCGGCCCTCCGATAATAATAGTATGCCTCTTCATAATTTCCAAGAGAAAGATACACATCACCTTTCCCAATTAAAAAATCGGGATGTTCCGGCAATGCATCAAGCGCGGTATTAATAAACTGCATGGCTTCTTCAAACTGATTGATCTTCAGATGGGCAATGCTCTCATTGTACCAGCCAAGGGCATACAGTTTATTTGCCGGAATTCGCGACATTGATGGAAACCCTATTTTTCTCTACTGAGACTTTTCTTTCCCATACCTTTTATACATAAGCATTTTTTCCCGATAAGCACGATTGTTCCCATTAGATTAATCCATACAAAGGAAAAAGGGTAGGGAAAATACCTTCAGCCAAGAAGGTAGGGGATTATCAGGAGAAGGATAATCACCGCTATCATCACTGAACTGATAAGCGATACAACGGCGGGTACCAGATCACTGCGGTTACACTTTTCAAAAAACCGTGAAACCCCTTCCTGCATGATATAGCCGCCATCCAGCGGGATTAACGGGAGGGCATTAAATGTCCCAACCGCCAGATTAAACCAGAATGTCCAGAACAGTATCTGAATTATCCCCCAGAATCCGGAAAAAGGCACATCCCACATATCCGCATAGGCCACATCAAACGCCAAAATCCCCAGATTCATGCTGTCCCCATCCATGACCATATTTATGGGCACATAGAGCAGAAGAAGCGGACCAAAAGGACTTTTGATCAGATTATTAAATAAGAATTTACCCGATTCAGGGGAGTAATACTGAATACCCATAAATCCACCCGGATTATCGCTCAGTTCTTCCGGCCATTCCTCAAGAATGAGTGTATAATCAGAAAGAACACCATCTTTCAGTGTTGTTACCGCCAGCGCGTCGCCCGGAGCTGTGGTCTGCAGAATGTCTGAGACCTCAGATACGAATTTCACCGTAACTCCATTGACCGCATAAATAGCTGAATTCGGAGAAATACCCGCCTGTTCAGCAGGGTAATCCACATACACTCCCTGAATCAACGGCGCCGATGATGGAACGGCCATTCCCATTAACACAACAATTGCAGCAAAACAGACTAGTGCCACAACGATATTATTGGTGATGCCAGCCCCATACATCCGAATCCTTGAAGGACGCGAGGCTGCCTCCACCGCTTCTCCATCGGGTTCTACGAAAGCACCGATGGGGATCACGGCAATGAGAAGACCCATGCTTTTAACGCGTATGTCCTCAACCCTGCAAAGAATGGCATGCCCAAATTCATGGATTGCAAGCGTCACAAAAAACCCAATAAGCACTGCAAGACTGAACGGAAGGAAATCATTGACCCCGGGAATCGCAAGAAGATTGTGGGGTTCATAAATTCCTTCCGGTGGGGGAGGATTGATCATTGAATTATAAACGCCAAGCATCAGCAGTACCGTCATCGCAACTGAGATAACAACCACAAGGACAGCGCCAAGGGTTCCATATACACGCCAAAACCCCGAATGTCGCCTGAAATAATCAAAAAACGCGACGTTTTCAGTTTTTAATGCAAGAATGGGACCATAAAAAGTCACATAGTCCTCCCACCGATGCGTATATTTAATATAACCAGCAACGAGGGCATAAAGAATAACTGCAGTAATGCCGATTAATAGCCATTCCATTCATTATATCGTTGGTTTTTAGGTATGATAAACCGTTGTATGCCGCACAGAATACATCAGAAATCAAAGAGAGAAGGCTGCAGGATACGATCCTGGATTTTTCGCGTCGTTTCCCAGGACAAACGGGCACAGGAAGGAGGGCGGCGAAATTCCTGAATATATGTTTCAAGAAATTGTACGGTATACGGGTCAGATGGATATCCACTTCCAAAATTGCCAAATTCTTCATGAAGCTCATCAATACATCGGTCACGAATAACTTTTGCAACAACTGAAGCAGCACTTACCACGGGAAAACGTGCGTCTGCCTTGTGCTCTGAGACGATCAAACACATTCCACCGAGATATCCTGACACCGTCTTACCATACCGCAGGGCATTGACATCACATGCATCCACATATGCGGTAGCGCAGGGGAGTTTACGTATCACATCCGCATGTGCCCGTGCAACGATATCATTCATTGATTTTTCTGCGCGAAAACGATCAATTTCCTGAGCGGAGATGATCGTACAGGCAGTAGCAAAGGTGTTCGTGATCGTTTCATACAGCAACTCGCGGCGTTTGCGCGAGAGGGTTTTGGAATCCGCAACGCCCGTTAATGCCATTACAGCCATGTCAGGGGCCAAAACACCAGCAACAACCATTGGGCCAAGAACAGATCCCTTCCCGGCTTCATCAATACCACAGATCACGTACGTACGGTTCAATCCACAACCTATATCAATAGGGGTGATTGAAACGCATCCTGATGTATATCGTCATCGTTGGTCTCGGAGGTATTGGGAGGGCACTTGCGGCCATTTCGATTGAAAATGGGAATTCCGTCGCAGTAATCGACCAGGATGAGGAGCGTTGCAACGAAATAATCGAACATTATGATGTCCTGGCTATTGCCGGAAATGCAACCAGCAGATCAATTCTTCTGGATGCAGGAATAGATCGGGCACAGGCACTGATTACAACAACAAGTGATGATGCAGTGAACCTGATGACCTGCTGGCTGGCAAAAAAATTTGATGTCCCCAACGTTATATCGATCGTAAACCAGAAAGACCATTCTGAGATGTTTAAAGAGGTGGGCGTGCACATCAGTGAAAACCCTGATGAGCTTGTTGCCCAACGGCTCTATTTCTGGTCAAAAAATACCGATCTTCACCAGATTGCTTCCATACCGGGGGGATCCATCTTTGAAATTGACGTGGATGATACCGCTTTGATGATTGATCATGAAATCAAAGAACTTGAGGTGACAAACTTCGTGTTTATCGCAATCAAAAGAGAAAAGGGGGACATCATCATTCCCAGCGGCAAAGTGCGCATCCGGAAAGGCGACAAGATTATCGTGTTCACCAAAAAAGATACCGAAAAAGATTGTCTGAATTATCTCAACCGGCAGCTGAAACGATCAGTCTAACAGATGCTTGAGGGCCCCAATATCTTTTAAGAGCCAGGGGTTGTATTTGACCAGTTCACGGATAAGGTACTTGGTATCAAATGTCTCCATATCAAGCTTATTCACGGAATTAATAATTGAATTCAGTTTTTCGTCCTTGAGTTTGATGAATATCTCTTTCACCTGATAATTCCGTTTCAGGCCCTTGCCCATTTTTGAACTGCGCCACTCGGTATCGTATTTCATCAAAGCTTTTTTACTGCAGTCGCCGGACGCAATAGCTGCTGCCGCCACCTCACCAGCCAGTTTTCCGGTGTACAGCGCATTGATAATACCGCCGCCGGTGATGGGATCACTCAGCCTCGCGGCATCGCCCACAATGATCAGCCCGTCTGCTACCGTACAGGCCAGTGGTTTGCATGCAGACACTCCGCCAGCCATCAGTTCAATTGCTTTCCCATGCGGGAAACGCTTTGCAATGAAGGCATCCAGATAATCCTTTGGCCGGTTGCCCTCTTTGCAGACCCTTCCGGAGATACCAATACCCACATTTGCGGTGCGATCACCCTTGGAAAATATCCACACATATCCTTCAGGAGCCACCTCACGTCCAAGGTAAAACGCATTCAGACCGGGATCAATGTCGATATCGGTCATCAGGTACTGCACACAGGTCTCAATCTCTGCCAGGGGCACCGTTGTGTCGATACCACACCAGCGGGCAAACTTGGACTCGACACCATCTGCAGCAATCACGACATCGGCATATACTTCAACCGTTTTGCCCCCGGTCTCAATTATCGCACCACAGACCTTGCCATCG
>CAZFXY010000025.1:0-17078 GCA_964523185.1 uncultured Methanoculleus sp. | reverse complement strand
GGCCTGCACAATATCACTGGTGATGAACTGAACATCTTCATATTCCAGTGCAACATTCCGGATAAGCGCATCGATCTCTCCGCCACCGGCCATTTTTACCTGTTCCAGACTGGGTCGCTTACCTACGTATTGCAGTTCAATGATCCCTTCACTGGCCATATCTGATAATTGCTGGAGTTCGATCAATCCACTAAATCCTATTTCCCTTCCCTGATTTGCCTGTGATTCAAGTTCAGCTACAACAGCTTCCGGTATTATTATTGTAGAACCGTTATATTCGCCCTCCCGTATCATGGAGGTGATGCGTCCGTCTATTACAACGCTTGTATCGGGTACCAATATCATAAAAATATCACCAGTTTAATATGATGTCACTCATCCTTTTTATCATATGCCTCATCCGGATCTACCAGCTGCCGCGCAACGATTTTTCCCGTCAGTTCACGGAAAAAACACGTTTCATATCCGGTGTGGCAGGGTGCACCGGTCTGATGCACCATATACAGGAGAGTGTCCGCGTCACAATCTACCCTTATACCCTTTATTTTCTGAAAATGACCTGATTCCTCACCTTTTTTCCAGATCCGATTTCTGCTGCGGGAAAAATAATGTGCATACCCTGTTGACTGAGTCAACATAATGGCCTGAGCATTCGCATATGCGAGCATCAGCACCTGCCCGGTCGCTGCATCCTGTGTTATTACAGGAACAAGTCCTGATTCATTGTAGTTAATCTCCATTAATCAGACAACTCCGGATAGTACCTGAATGAGTATAGTCATAATATCACCAATAAATATCGCTGAAAGAAAACCCGCACAGATAGGAAGAATAAAAGGAACGCCATAGGAAATCCACACGGTGCCCGCTTTTCGGTATAGTCTCAGCTCCTCCTTGTACTCTTCAGGATTTCGCTTGAAATCCCTTGTGTACAGCCTTCGCTTCCCTTGAATCATGCGGCGAATCGCTTCTGTAAAAGAAAGATATCGGCGCGTGAGAATACCATCTTCATCTTCGGTAAACTCCTCCATAACAAATCCAAATTCATCCTGAATGGTTTTTCCATCAACCGGAAACCCTACAAACATATACCTCAGAGGTCCGTGATTCCTTCGGACACAATTAACCGCGAATATACCCAGAGGCGTCACGAGGTTCAAAAGAACTGCATTAAGAATGACAGACAGGGGGAAAAACGCAATAAGCGGATAACCAGCATACGGTTCGATAGGGAAAAGCGGTATACACGCAGTGATAAATATCAGTGCCCACGCGTCCGCACCTCCAAAAAGATGCAGATACGCGGAGCCAAAATAATAGCATGCACAGAGTACTGCTGACACAAGTAAGAGACCAGATGCAAACCGGACAGATACACTAAATAATCCTATATAGGTCAGCACTGCCATGGGAATGGCAATGAAAAGCATCGGATACCACGTCTTGAAAGGAACCCTTCGTTCACGCAGGTCCAGCACGGATGCATACAGAAGTGTCAGGGCAACAGCTGTTGAAGAGAGAACAAGTGCCAGATATATCATAATCATACGTTATTTTGGCATCTCTCCATTTAATAATCTTGATTGAACGGAAGGCAGGAGTGAGAGATGATATTGAATATCATAAGATATTAATATATCATATGGATATTTTATTTAATTGTTATGTTAAACATTCTAAAAAATCTCAATTTACAGCTTAATTAATATTTAACTATAAATAATGCGCTAAAATTGCCCATCGGAAGAGTTTTTAGTGATTAATCACAGTAATTAATTATTGCTATTGAACCAGTGACGAAAAGTCCTGGTTCTTCTTTGAAAGGAGGGGTTGGTGTATGATAGAAATCAAGGTTGACGAAGATGCCTGTGTTGGCTGCGGTCTTTGCGTTAAAGACTGCCCGATGGGAGTACTTCAGTTAAAAGATGGCGTTAGTTATCCGGCGCATCCCGAAAATTGTATGGGGTGCCTGTCGTGCCATGAAATCTGCCCTGCTCAGGCTCTTGAGCACATAGGCGCTGTACCGTCAAGAAGAATGTACATCAGTATGAAGGTGTGCAACATGCTTCAAAAGGTGATCTGAGGATGCCTGCAAGCTATATTGACGAAGCAAAAAGACAGTTTAAAACGGACCATGTTTTTAAAGCAGAAGACGTGCCATTGCGGTGCGACCCCCCTGCTGCAGAATTTGAAGTAACACTGCATGGGCTCATGCAGATGAACGGTTACATCATAAAATCTCTGGAGGAGATCGCCGGCAGGGGAGCAAATGCTGTTACCTATCGTGCGGGCAAAAAATTCGGCCATGAAGTCGCGAAGTATTTTGAGAAAAAGGATGACGTGGAGGATGCACTCCGTGAACTCTCATACATTCTCCATGGACAGTACTCTTTCGAACCGTGGAAGCGCGGAGATCAGGAAGATTACATCGTAAAAGATGAAAGCGGGACGTATATATATCTCGTATTTCATGACTGCATTGTCCGTCAGACACTACGACGCATAGGAGAGGAGCAGGGGGGCCCCTTCTGCCAGACGCTGTGTGGATACGTTGTTGGTGCTGTTGAAGAGATCACCGGGAAACGCGGCAAACTTGAAATTATCCACACCGGACCGAATGCCTGCCTTAAAAAACTGATCCTGAAATAATGGAGAGAAGCAAATGAAGATTGCAATCGAAGAACTGGCCGGCTGTTCCGGCTGCACAATTGCCGTCCTTGACCTCCATGAAGCAATTCTGGATCTGATTGAAGCCGCAGATATTGTATATTCTCCGGTAATAATGGACGTAAAAGAGCCACCTGAAGGTATTGACATTGCCTTTGTAACAGGAGCGGTGCGAAATGAAGAAAACCAGGAGCGTCTGAAAAAAATACGGAAAAATTCCCGGGTGCTTGTAGCACTTGGCACCTGTGCTTGTTATGGAGGGATATCAGGGCTTTCCATGATGAGCAGCAGAGAAGATATCTTTAAAACAGTGTATAACGGCGTTAGTAGCGTTAAAGAGGATGGCATCATACCCCATGATGTGCCGGAATTTCTGTACCGCGTTTTTGCTGTGGGTGATATGGTAAAAATTGATTATTTTATTCCGGGATGTCCACCTAAAGAGGAACGGCTGAAAGAGATCATCCTTCCACTGATTAAAGGGGACACCATTCATCTCTCCAGAAAATCAGTCTGCTCCGAATGTGACCGCAAAATGGTTGAAGTAAAGAACTGGTCACTCAAACGGCGCCATGTCGGAATCCCTGATCGGGAGACCTGCTTGCTGACCCAAGGGTATCTCTGCCTCGGGCCGGTAACATTCTGCGGATGTAATGCATCATGTCCAAAAAATAATATCCCCTGTCACGGATGCAACGGACCATCTCTTGACATTATCAGAGAACCATGCAGAGACATTTATAATCTGATGGTCAGGAGAATTGCAGATCTAACCGATATTCCAGAAAAAGAGATCGAAAAAGAACTCTACGATGTTGGCCATACGATGTATGCATTTACCATGGGCAGTGAGGTAATGGAAGACAAAGAAATTTCAAAAATCCGTGAAGTCATATCCCAGGAGGGGAACAGATGACCCGGATTAATATCAGTCCTGTCACCCGCATTGAAGGACATGCAGAAGTGCGTATTGATCTCGATAGCAGCGGGGGAGTGGAAAGCGCACATTTCAATGTCGTTGAACTTCGCGGATTTGAAAAATTTATGATTGGTGCGGCGGTTGAGGAGGCGCCGCGGATCACTCCACGAATATGTGGCATTTGTCCAACATCCCATCACGTAGTATCAGCCATGGCATGTGATCAGATATTCGGTGCCCAAATTCCGGATACCGCAAAAAATCTCAGGGAGCTATTGATGCATGGGCAGTACGTTCACTCACATTCACTGCACTTTTTTATGCTGGCAGCCCCGGACTTTCTCATTGGTCATGAAGTCGATGCCGGGGAAAGAAACATCCTCGGTCTGGTAAAAAAAGAACCGGAAATTGCAAAAAACGCAATCAAAGTCCGAAAATTTGGCCAGCGTCTCACAGAGGCCATTGGGGGAAAACCTATTCACCCGTCGTCTGCCATTCCCGGCGGAATGTCACACCCGATTACCGAAACGCAAAGAACTGAGTTGCTTGAAATGGCAAACGAGGCGTGCAGGATAGCCGGAGACTGCTGGGGTCTTGCACGGGACATACTGGATAAAACAGACCTCTCATTCGGTGCTGTGGAAACGGCGTTCATGGGGTGTGCAGAGAAGGGAAAACATTCCGTTTGCGGCGGAACGACAAAAGTTATTGACGCGAATGGAACCCCGGTTACATCATTTTCCGGAAAGGGCTATGCAGATCTTATCGAAGAATATTCAGAAAACTGGTCCTATCTCAAATTTTCGCGCTTAAAAGATGGGCGTTTTTACCGTGTCGGTCCTCTTGCACGTCTGAATATTGTTGACTCAATGGGAACACCTGCAGCAGATGCAGCGCTTGAGGAGTACAGAAATAAATTCGGGCGCCATGTCCAGACAACACTGGCATACAATCCGGCACGATATATCGAATTCCTTGCGTCCTGTGAACGGGCAGTCGAGATTCTTAGCAATCCATCGATTACATCAGATGATGTCCGCACACCGGTAGATACGGTTATGAACAATCGGGGAGTGGGCATCATAGAGGCGCCTCGCGGGACGCTCATCCACGATTATACCGTTAATGACGAGGGATTTATTGAAAAATGCAATCTGATTGTTGCAACCTGCCAAAATAACTGGGCAATGGACAGGGGTGTCGAGAATGTTGCACGAAAAGTACTATCCAACGGCACAATCTCAGAAAGCGGTAAGAACCAAATCGAGATGGTGATTCGCGCATATGATCCCTGTATATCATGTGCAACCCATGCAATCGGCAAAATGCCGGTTACATTTATCATTGTACCTAAAAGAGAAGATGTTCCTTCAAAATGTGATAACAACGGGACTTGGTGTTAAAAATGCTTAAATCAATATTAATGGAATTCCTCAAGCTGGATGGGATTACCGCAGCGGTTGTAGTCGGAAGAGACGGGTTTGTTATAGAGAGCGCAGAGAAAGGGAATATTGACACGGAAGCACTCGGTGCAATGGCTTCGACCGGGATGGGAACGTCTGAAGCAATGGGTGCCGAACTTGGTCAGGGAGAGATGATCCAGATGCTTGTGGAGTGTATAAATGGACCAATTCTGCTTTCACCACTCTCTGAAGACGAACTCATCGCAATTGTCGCAGAAAAAGATGTTAACATTGGTAGAATTCGGTATGAGTTAAAGAAAAACCGTGAACGAATCACTGCTGCACTGTGAGACAAATGCTACCGGAAGGCAGAGAGGTAGCAAATCTCAAAGGTCCCTTTAAAGAGCTGATTGAGTTCACCGGACAGGTAATAGCAGGGGTTAGGCTGCGGGGGACGAATGGAGAGGGATATATCCTGATTGAAAATGGTGTGCCTGCGATTGCTCAATACCGTGATAATGGAAAAGAACTGAAAGGAAATGATGCAGTAGTTTTCATTCGGCAACAACCTTTTTTTGAGTACACGGTCTCCTCCTACAACGAACCAGAACTAAGGGATGTGATTACCCATTCGATCCAGAAGAAATGGCTTGTCGATCATGCATCTCTTCCGGATGAAGAGGTTGCGGTGCTTTCAGAAGAAGAAAAACTTGAGAGAATTCTGCGGCAGCCCGGAGTTATTGCCGTTTCATCATTTTTTGAAGGTTTTCCCATTAATTCAAAGGGAGATGGTGATTTTGAACATGCAGCAGCCATCGCTGAAGACCTTCTTCGTGCCGGTGCCAGGATATCAGATGACCTCGGGATCGGCATCCTCGAACAGATTATCCTTGAAACGCCGCAGGGTAAATGCATCCTTGCACCGTTTGGGGATCTCTATCTGGTTGTATTAACCTCAACAGATGCAAACCTTGGCCTGATTCGTCTTGCAATAAAAGGAGTTCAGACGCTATGATATCACCATGAGAAGCCGGAGGCGGGATCAGATGGACATTGAAAATGAAATAGCACGTGTGGTTGAGCATGCCCAGTATGCGGGGGTGTATGACGCAGACGACCTCATAGAAAAAATGAACGCCTCCAAACGATCCGGACTTGCAGTATCTATGGGGGGAAAAGAACAGCATCTACTCATTGTTGTCGATGGAGTCGTTGAAGGTGCAGCTATTTTAGGAAAGGAAGGGAATCTCTACGGCAACAAAGCAATTTATTTGCTCGATAAATCATTAAAATTCAAAATATACCTGATTGAAAACACTATTGCAGAATCAGTGGCTTCCGGGTGCAGAATATACGATAAAGGACACATAAAAAGCAGCCAACTGGAGAAAATCCCAGAAATTGGTGAATACAAAAGGGGGAGAGGTATCATCAGACTACAAATGGTGTCAGGTGGTAAGCCACTTGCAGGGGTAAGAGTTTCCATGAGAAAAGGGAGACAGCTGCTGCTGAGTGAAGTCTCCGGGCCAGACGGAATTGTGGCATTCAGACTCAGCCATGACATTTATAACTGCATTGTTGAGGACAGGACAGGCACGATTCAGAAGTACAGGATTGAGTTCAATGATGAATTGATTGATACCGTAATTGAGATTTGAGGGTGAAGAGATGAAAGAGAAAAAAATGTTTTTCAGGGGGTTGCGTCGTGGGGATAAACAAAAAGAAAGCATCAATGCTGTTCATCCAGAAGAAAAGACGATTCCGATTGACCCTTTCAGAGATGAAGCAGTCAGCATAACGGGTACAGAAGAAAATGTTTTTGATGCCAAAAACACCCCCCCCAACCCCGATGAAATACCGGACAATACCATTATTTTAGATTGTACGCGCCCAAATGAGACACTTGGAGACCTGCTGGCTGACATCCGGAAAATGAATGAACAAAAAGATGTTCACAACGAAACCGCGGAGCAGTCTGCCATGCAGGAGAGTGCGTTACTATCCGGCCACTCTGAAACAAAAGGAAAAAAATCCACTCTCAGGGAGATTATTGCAGGAATCAAGAGCAAATCAGAGCAAAAGCAAGATCTGAATGAACCGGACCCTGAGGAAAAAAACACTCCTTCTGCAGTGCCACCTGAAGACCTGCAGGAAGACCGAACGGAAGAAAAGGGACAGGAAACGATTCCGGAAGGTGATGACGAGAGACCGGATAACGCACCGGTCACTCAGGATACTGAGGAAATCATATCTGAGAATACCGGAGACACGATTCCTGCATTCAGTGAAGATAAATGTGATAGTACAACGATCAATCAGGTAGCAGAAACCGTTATACCCCCAATACATGGGATATCCAAAGTAACGGAATTCGAAGACAATGCTACTGATTTTCGCAGTATTACCGATAGTGAAGCCGGACAAGAATCGGGGTCACATCTCAGTTCACTCATCCAGACGATTCAGAATGAACCTTCTAAAAATAGTTCTGATGAAATACCGGATAATGCCGCAGACGCAAAAAGCGGTCATCCCCGTTCACTCATCCAGACGATTCAGAATGAACCTCCCAAAAATAGTTTTGATGAAATACCGGATAATACCGCAGACGCAAAAAGCGGTCATCTCAGTTCACTCATTGCAGACGTTCAGAGGGATACGGATGTGTCAGTCAAAGAGGACCATGCCAGGACGTCTGAGAATGAAACAGAAAATAAAATTGACAGAATCATCACTGAATTGCTGAATAATGACGATGAAATTCCAGATGCAGATTGTTTCAGTGACACGCCAGAGAAAAACCGGACAGGAAGTCTTGATTCGATTATTCAGGAGATACAGAAGTCAAAAACCTCAGTACATGAAATCCCATTTCAACAACACCCGGATGATATCATTAACGAACTGGTGGATGCGTTTGATGAAGCAACACTCCATGAAAGTACCAAACCCCAAATCTCTACAACAAGAATTACGCGCATAATTGAAGAGGTCTCGATTGAAGGAAATACAAAAATCCGCAACGAAGACATTACGATCAAACCTAATCCTTCAGACGCTCAGTCAGTGCCCCCAGCGAAGGAAAAAAAGCATAAATATGGAATAATCAGTGCAGAAGAAACGCCACGTTATTCAGACCTGATCCTCTCAGGCGGCGCTGAACTGGATCTGGAGGATTTTCACCTCTCAGACCGTTCATATAATTTTGAGATGGATAACCGAAAAGAGATCCTGGCTGCACTGGATGAAATTGCAGAGGGAGATCTGGATAAACTAAACCTGTCAAAACTAAAGCCGGCTGAAATTCTCCCTGAAAAAGCTGCAGAGCAGGAGGAAAAAAAGAAAAAAATCGGTCAGGGTCTGTTCGGAAAAATTATGAGCAAGGTTGTGGAGTATGATCCCGCAATCCATGGAGCTCTCGTTGATATCCCGCATAGTAGTGGTGAGGGAATAGAAGAGATTGAATTATATCCGGTAAACGAACCGTATGCCTACATCCGTATCATATTTGACCATAACACTCATGAGTATCTTTACACAGTAATCGAACCTGAACTCTCTGAAGGGGAGCATGTACTGCTGCAGGAACTGACACAGCGGCTGTTTGAAACGCTGGATATCAGCACCAAGGATCTCACAAAAGAACGTGCATGCGCTATCCTGACAGAGGCAGTTGACCATATCATCTTCGATTACGGTATAAAATTTGACCCTGTCGCGCGTGAAAAAATACTCTACCATATTCACAAGAATTTCATCGGAGACGGACGCATTGACGCTATCATGCATGACAAATACATTGAGGATATTTCCTGTGATGGAATCAATGCTCCCATATTTGTGTTCCATTCAAATTATGAATCTATCCAGACAAATATCGTATATACACGGGCTGATGATCTGGATTCATTCGTAACGAAACTTGCTCAGCGTGCTGGAAAATACATTTCAATCGCCGAACCGATGCTTGATGCAACGATGGCAGACGGATCACGTATTCAGATGACCCTGGGGTATGAAGTGACAGCCCATGGCTCTACCTTCACCATCCGTAAATTTAAGGACGAGCCGATCACCCCAACCGATCTCATTGAGTGGGGTACCTATTCTCCACTTTCGGTTGCATTTCTGTGGATTGCCGTAGAAAACGGTAAATCCTGCATTTTTGCAGGAGGAACAGCATCAGGAAAGACAACATCCCTGAATGCGATCTCACTGTTTATTCCGCCTCTTGCAAAGATCGTCACGCTTGAAGATACCCGTGAACTCAAGCTTCCGCACAAGAACTGGATCCCATCGATTACCCGGGAATCGTTTGACAGCGGTGGGAAGGGCTCAATCGATATGTATGAACTGCTGCGCGCAGCACTCCGTCAGCGCCCCGAGTACATCCTTGTGGGTGAAGTGCGTGGAAAAGAGGCACAGACCCTCTTCCAGGCCATGAGTACGGGCCACGTAACCTATGCAACGACGCACGCAGATTCTGTTGCCAGTGTCGTTCACCGGTTTGAAAACCCCCCCATGAATGTGCCCCGTAATATGCTCAGTGCCCTTGATCTGGTGAGCATACAGGTTCAGGCGCGATTTGGTGGTCAGAGAATCAGGCGCAATAAAACACTTATTGAGATTCTCGATATTGACCCCCGAACGAATGAGCTGATCACCAATGAAGTTTTTAAATGGAATGCGGCCACCGATGAGATCCGATTCTCCGGAAAATCCTACATTCTGGAAGATATCATGGAAGGAAAAGGGTGGACTGACACTCGCATGCGGGAAGAACTGAAACGACGCCAGGAAATTCTGGAATGGATGCGGTTAAAAAAGATCCGACACTTCCAGGAGGTCGCAAAAGTGCTGCTCTCCTATTATCGAAATCCCGAAACGGTGATGGAACTTGTCAGAGGTGATCTCTATGAATAGTTATCAAAGACTCTGTTTCAATCTGATGGGAAATCGCCTCAAGGAAAAACGGGACGACTTCCTTTATTTGCGCAATGATATGATGCGTGCACGAATGACCGTTCCATTCGAAGCATACCTTTCTACCGCTTATGTCACCTCTATCCTTGTCGGGTTAATCAGCGGAATCCTGATGGGCTTTGTCACCTATGCGTTACGCCTGCCGGAGCGCATTGTTTATTACGGAAGTATGCCTGGCTTTATCGTCGCTCTGAATCCCTTTAAGGCGTTAATCGGCGGTGCAATCGTTATGATTATCGGTCTCATCGTATTTGGTGGAATTACCTACGCAGTATTCCTTATGTATCCGGGAATCATGGCAGGCGAACGGAAAAGAAATATCGATGCGACCCTTCCCTACGCAATCAATTACATCACGGCGATGTCAACAGCAGGCATTACTCCGGCAGAAGTATTCCGTCTCCTCGGACAGAGCAAAATTTACGGAGAAAGTGCTGTTGAAGCGCGATACATCACACGGGAAATTGACATCTTTGGAAAAGACCTGCTTGATTCCCTGAGAACTGCCGGCCAGTATACACCAAGTAACAGAATGCGTGAATTCCTCCAGGGTGCATCTGCGAGCATCTCAGCCGGAAGTAACCTGACTGAATACTTCCGTGGAAAGTCAGAGCAATATACCCGGGAAAATCGGATGGACCAGAAAAATTTCCTGGAAACACTGGCATTAATCTCAGAGTCATATGTGACAGCACTCGTCGCAGGAACACTCTTTCTCATCATCCTTCAGTCGATTATGTCAACCATCAGCGGTGATACAGACCCCCTGTTTCTCTATGCGGTGATATATGCGATCATTCCAATGGGCAGTATCATGTTTGTGATTCTTATCAGCTCAATGACCCCGGAGGTGTAGAATGAAACTCTTTGATAAGAAAAAAAACGACGATAACGCAGAGGCACAAGCACAGGAAATCCAAACAGACGAAGAAATTTTTGCACGAATAGAAGAGCGGCGCCGCTCTGAAGAGGGTATGGGAAAATTCATACACCATCCAATTCAGATGCTCACGGAAAAACCGGAAAATGTTCTCATCCTCTCGATACCGGTTGCCATTATTATCTTTGTTATCGGGCTGATTTTTCAGATCAGTAAATACGGATTGTTTTTTGCGCTGACAACGCCAGCAATTGATGACTACTTTCTTTTAGCAGTGCTGGTTGCAACAATACCTCTTGCCCTACTCGATTTAAAATACTCAATGAGAATGAGAAATCTCAATATATCACTGCCTAATTTCTTTCGTGATCTTGCAGGAATGAACGAAAGCGGGATGACCCTGCCAAATGCGATTCACGTTGTTGCAGAGGGTGAATATGCTGCCCTGACGCCGCATGTCAAAAAACTGGACGCAGAGATGTCATGGAATATTCCCTTTGTCGATGCAATCTACCAGTTTGGAGAGCGAATCGGCACACCCCTCGCACAGAGATCAGTTGACCTCATCGCAAAGGCGAGTCGTGCTGGTGGTGATGTGAGTGAAGTCCTGCGTGCAGCGGCAAATGACAGCTTTGAATTTATCAGTCTGGAAACAGATCGACGCAATAACATGCTGATCTACGTTATTATTGTGCTCGTTTCCTACATGGTCTTTCTTTTCGTAATTGCCGTGATGACAGGCACATTCCTGGAGACAATGGCGCAGGCTGGCGGGGCTGCGTCACAAACAGGAGCCAGTGGCGGAGCGTTTGGATCAGCCATTGATATGGAATTTTATCGCAGACTTTTCCTTCATGCATCGGTAATTCAGGGATTTTTCTCAGGTCTTGTTGCAGGACAGATGGGAGAGGGCCGTGCAGTTGCAGGGCTAAAGTATTCGGTAATCATGGTTATTATTGGATGGGCGGCATTCAGATTATTTATCTGAAAAAACCTTGTTTTTTAGTTGTGCCTCCAGGTTCTCAATCCTTGTTTTTCAGTTATGCCTCCAGGTTCTCAATCCTTGTTTTTTAGTTGTGCCTCCAGGATCTCAACCCGTGATTCAAGTTCAGTGATTTTCAGAGCCTGTTTTTCAATAATTTTCAGGGCCTGTTTTTCAGTAATTTTCACTTGCTTCTGAACGGTGAGATATTGGTTCAAAATGAGATCCATTATGGCTTGAGGATCGGTCAGAACTAAAGGTAATATCTGATCCCGATTTAAGAGGCATATTCATTGAAAATTAATATGCTGCCATAATATAAGGATCTAACAAACAATTGACGTTAAAGTAAATCTGAGGGCTGAATATGTGCAAAAAACGGTCGGATAAAAAAAGATTAGCTGATATTATCCAGCTTATAGCCCTTATCAAGAAGGAGTTTCTTTACCCGTTCGCGGTGATTCCCCTGTAGCTCAATTGAATGGCCTTTTACCGTACCCCCGCAGGCCAGTTTGCCTTTGAGATACTTCTGCAATTCATCCAGATCAATGTCAGTTGGATCGAGGCCGTCGATCACGGTGACCTCTTTGCCATATCGGCGCCTATTTATCTTAACATTAATCTGCTGCTGTTCTTTTGCTACCTCTTCACAGATACAGAGCTCTTTGGGCAGTCCGCATGTTGGACATATACCTCCAGTCATTACCATGTACCTTCATGCTTAGCTTATATATTTGTTGGCATGAATTGCCGATTTCCAATTCGTTTATTTTGGAATGAAATCAAACACGGATGGATTATTTTACCGGATCTCCAAAAAATAAATCACAATAATTTACCATATAGAAAAGAAATAATGTATCATATATGTCCCTGATGATTCTCGGAACTGCGTCCCACGTTGGAAAAAGCATGACAACCACGGCAATATGCCGGATTCTTTCCAACTACGGATACCGGGTTGCGCCATTCAAATCCCAGAATATGAGTCTGAACTCATATGTAACCCCGTCCGGAGATGAGATAGGTATTGCTCAGGCAGTGCAGGCACTGGCATCACGGGTCGTGCCGTCTGCAGAGATGAACCCGATACTCCTGAAGCCGAAAGGGGATGGTGAATCACAGATCGTGCTGTTGGGAAAGCCGTTTCGGGATGTCTTGATTAAGGAATATTATACCCAAACCAGCTATCTCTTGCCCGTTGCGCTCCAGGCATTCTGGACGTTACAGGACGCCTATGAAATGATTGTGATTGAGGGTGCAGGGGGTGCTGCTGAATGCAACCTCTACGATCGCGACATTGCAAACATCCTCCTCGCACAAAAACTTAGTCTCCCCATTATTCTTGTCGCAGATATTGAGCGTGGAGGGGTCTTTGCACAGGTGCTGGGCACGCTGATGCTGTTGCCGGATGACGTGCGTGAAAACGTAAAAGGGATTATTATCAACAAATTCTGTGGAGATTACCGGCTTTTTGAGGATGGAAAAAAAATTCTGGAGGAGAAGTCCGGTATTCCTGTGCTCGGCATAATCCCCTCCTTTGATATCCCCCTGCCAAGTGAAGATTCTCTTTCCATCAATGATAAAATTGCACGGAATACCGGGATCAGCATTGCCGTCATCCGTCTGCCAAAATTATCAAATTTCACCGACTTTGAGCTGCTTGAGCAGCATGCCCGTGTCGAATACCTTCAGCCCGGAACATCCCTCTTGCCATTTGACTGTGTCATCATACCCGGCACAGAAAATACCCTTGCCGATCTGCAGTATTTGTACGATTCAGGGGGTGCTGAACAGATCTGTGCCGCACGTGATGCAGGTATCCCTGTCATCGGGATCTCCGGCGGGTATCAGATGCTCGGTGACAAGATCATCGATTTGGATCATGCATCAGCTGAAAAAACATACCCGGGCCTTGGACTCCTGAATGTCACGACGACGTTATCAGGGTATGAAAAAACCATCGTTCAGGTCACCCGAACGCCACTGAGTCATTCCCCTATCCTCCAAAGAATGGGTGCTGTCAGCGGATTTGAAACACATGCGGGAGAGACATCACCCGGGCACTGCAGAAGAGCCTTTGAAGGGGAGGGTGCGGTATCTGATGACGGGCAGGTGTTTGGAACATACATGCATGGCCTCTTCCTGAACATCACTGCTGTACATGCTCTTCTGTCCTGTCTTTCAAAGAAAAAAGGTATTGAATACATTCCTGATGAATCTGCCCG
Source organism: uncultured Methanoculleus sp. (assembly GCA_964523185.1). Lineage (GTDB taxonomy): Archaea > Halobacteriota > Methanomicrobia > Methanomicrobiales > Methanomicrobiaceae > Methanogenium. The sequence goes on along the minus strand of CAZFXY010000025.1, from coordinate 3,016 downwards.
AACCCTCTATAATGACGCCATGTATGATGCCGTTGCACAGCAGTATGAGATGTCGCTTGACGTACAGACACTGATCGCCATTGCAACAAAGGGAATACCAGATACCAAAAGCAGACCATCAGCTGATGACGTTCATCATACTTGAAAACCCCTCACCCACCATATCATTGCAACATACCGCAGACACGCGGTTTACATCAACGGTTGTTGTTGCACGCGAGGCGAGGCAGAATGCCCGTGCCGGCGAAGGCACCCACTTCCCGTCTTGTTTAAACTGTTTCGAATGAATACAGAACCTGCACCGGATGATCTCCTCCTTTGTTTTCGGCAAACACTGTACCATGCCGCCGGTCGCAGGTAATATACGATAAGGTATATCAGTCATACCAAACTGCCCGGTATCCGTGGTGTTCGAGAATGGATGAAGCATGCTCCTCCCAGTTCTCATCCGGAAGAACGGTAATGGTATTTTTCCACCACTCTGAGAACTCATCATCATCTGAAAGAACAGAACACTGCCCTTTAACCCGTGCAATAGGTTTTCCCGCTGCATCAAAGACCCTCATTCTGCAACACACGAAATCTTTGCAGAACTGTGGAGCGGATGCAAATATGATACATGGATACACTCCATTCTCCTCGATCAGAAAGGGGCAACGCCCTTCGGTAACCGATCGTGCCTCGGCAAAATCAAAACCATCGCGGTATTCGCGGGGTATCGTTGCATACACAGTTTCATTACTGAGCTCATGCCTGACAACAACCTGATTCATCCCCATCTGGCCTACAACACGGACATATTTACCCATTCCAAAACAGCACCTCCCGCACATCGTGCAGGAAAATTCCCCATACTCCATATTGGGTAAATGGAAAGAGTGCTATGTTATTCTATCGGTTTTGTTATACCTGAAAGGTATTACACCGGCAGGGTTTAACCCAAAGTCCTACAACATATGGTGCATGAAGGTATGCATCATGTGCGGCGGGGAGGGTACGCGCCTGCGACCGCTGACCTTTGAACGACCAAAGCCCTGCATTCCCATTGTTAATACTCCTTCGATCATACATCTTGTTGATCATCTGGCAAATCTTGGGTTTACTGACATTGTTATCACACTCGGTTACAAAGGCGATGATATTCAACATACCCTTGGTAACGGCTCGCTCTTCGGTGCTGAAATAACATATGTGCGCGATCCCATCAAACTGGGTACTGCAGGGAGTGTAAAAAATGCTGAAGAATATCTGAATGATTCACCATTTCTGGTGGTGGGTGGAGACCATATCACCAACATCGATCTCCTCCAGTTTTACCGGGAACATCTCCGTGGTGACGCAATCGTCTCAATCGGTCTGATTTCTATTGATGAACCGTCAGAATACGGAATTGCAGAAATTGATGTGAATTACAAGATTATGCGATTTGCCGAGAAACCATCACCGGGTCAGATTTTTTCCAATCTCGCGAGCACCGGCATGTACGTATGCAATCCGGAAATTTTTCAATACATCCCTGAAAATACCAAATTTGACTTTGCCAAGGATCTCTTCCCTGTCCTGATGGAACGGCCGGATACACACATTTCCGGTTGGCTTGCGCGTGGAAACTGGTCTGATGTCGGAAGCCCACGCTCCCTGCGTGAAGCAGAACACTGGAAGCTGCAGGAGATGCCCCATACCAATATATCAGGCGACATCACGATAAAGGGAGCAACGGTTCATGGGCCCGTTCATTTCGGTGGTGGTGTCGTAATTGGAAAGAATGCAAAGATTATTGGCCCGGTATCCATCGGTTCCGGCACGATTATCGGAAGCGGGGTTATCATCGGTCCGTATACATCTCTGGGAAACGACTGTGTGATCCGTGATGGAGTAAAAATATTCTCATCGTCCATTTACAACAATGTCCACATTGGGCCGCATACCACCATCAGCGGGAGCATTATTGATAACGAAGCGGCAATACGGGGCGGATGCAATATAGAAAATGACACCGTAATTGGCCCCCGTTCTATAATAAAACAGGGCAGCATTGTCCATTCAAAAACAAGAATCTGGCCGGAAGCAGTCATTCCGGAACAGAGCATTGTTACCGAGGATTATCTGAATCAGGACTATGAAACCCACTGTTCAGGGTCCTAATTCTCTATTTCAACAGACGATGGGTCAGAGCAACAAGGGGGTGCCGGGCATAATCCAGGATCTTGATATCATCGAGGGTCGACAGATTCATCCCACGTGCGGTTCGTTCAAGACCGAGTTCAATATCCTCATCAATTTCAATAATATAGGCGTCAAGCTCCTTTATTCCTAGGCGATGCGCTGCAACAGCACGGTGATGGCCATCTACCAGTATGAGCCTTCCGGGTCGTCGGACAACGATGAGAGGTTCGGCAAGCCCTTTTTTTATCTCATACATTCTCCCTTCGAGTTCATCCTGATAGATTTTTGATTGCGTAGGGAGAAGGCTCGTAATCCTGACTTTTTCCCTAACCAGTGAAGGCTCAACATCATGCAGTTGTCTAAGCGTATCAATGAATTTAAACACCTTATCCGGTGACACATGCTCTATCTGAGAGCGGATGACATCAGCATTTGATATAATGCCAATAAGATTGGATTCATCATCAACCACCGGAAGCTTCTGGATACCTGACCTGAATATCACCCGGGCAGCGTCATTGATATCCATATCAGGAGCGGCGACAATCAGGTGACGGGACATGATCTTCTCAATGGGAGTATGCGGATACACAAAGAGAAGATCGCGGGCAGAGACGTAACCAACCACTTTCCGATTGTCAATTACGGGAAATCCATCGTGATTCGTATCGCGGATTGCATTCATTACGTCTTTTGCCGTCCCCCGTGCATCAATGGAGACCACATCATATGTCATGTAATCGCGGACCTTCTTTTTGTCCATTACTCCCACTATTACATCGGGAAAGTCATAATGATTCGTGAGAGCCCAGACACATACAAACAGGCGGTGACCGGTTCCGGGCGTGCC
>CAZFXY010000024.1:0-17159 GCA_964523185.1 uncultured Methanoculleus sp. | reverse complement strand
GTTTTTGATGCACTCAATGATATCCGCAATATGCAAAAATCCATGGAGGTTGTCAAAAATATCGGAGCACACCTCCAGGGGACAATATCATATACCACCAGCCCGGTGCACAGCATTGAGGGCTTTATCGATCAGGCACAGGATCTCTATGCACGGGAATGCGATTCCATCTGCATCAAGGATATGGCCGGCCTTATTATGCCGGAGGCAGCACGGGCGCTGATTACCGGTATTAAAAGAGAGATAGACATTCCGATAGACCTTCACAGTCATTCCACGAGTGGGATATCACCGATGAGTTATCAGGCGGCGATCGAGGCAGGGGTTGACATTCTTGATACCGCAATGTCCCCGTTTTCCATGGGCACATCACAGCCGCCAACCGAGAGTATTGTGGCGAGTCTCATCGGAACGGATCGGGACACCGGTATTGATTTGATGAAACTCCGGCCGATACGAAACATCTGTCTTACCATCCGGGAGAAGTATACACCGCTGGTGAACTCAATTTCAGAACGGGTTGACAGCGATGTACTCATCTATCAGCTGCCAGGCGGCATGATCTCAAACCTGGTCTCACAGTTGAAGGAACAGGATGCGCTCCACCGGCTGGAAGAAGTGCACCAGGAGATACCAAAGGTACGAAAAGATCTCGGATATCCGCCGCTTGTGACGCCCACCAGCCAGATTGTGGGGACACAGGCAGTCCTCAATGTGCTGATGGGAGGCGAACGCTACGCAAATGTCACCAAAGAAGTAAAGGATTATGTGCGCGGTCTCTATGGAAAACCCCCCGGTCCTATCTCTCATGAGATTCGCACTCGTATCATCGGTGATGAAGAGCCCTTTGCCGGGCGGCCGGGAGATCTTCTTGAGCCCGCCTATGAGAGGATGGCCACTGAGGCGCGGGAAGAGGGTATTGTCAAAAAGGACGAAGATATCCTCACCTATATCCTCTATCCGGCGATTGCACCATCATTTTTGCGCGGTGAGCGGGTCGCAGAAGCGATTCCACGGAACTGTAGTGGCGGCGTTGCCCAGGCAAGTCTCATTCCCACCTCAATGGACGTAGAAGTTGACGGAGAGATATTTGTTGTCCGCATTCTCTCGGTTGATGGCGGCGATCTCAGGGAAGCCGGGTCCATGGGAGCAAAGCAGATTCCCCGGACGGCACTAAAAGGCGGGATCAAATCAAATATTCAGGGTATGGTTCTGAAAGTTGAGACCCGTATCGGCGCCGAGGTGAAAAAAGGTGACACTCTTGTCGTCCTTGAGGCAATGAAGATGGAGAACCCCATCGTCTCAACAACAGACGGCAAGGTAACAAGCATCTTTGTTGATGTGGGTGACGCCGTCCAGAACGGAGATGTCCTGCTGGTGATTGAATGACGTATTTTGAGAGGGTGCTCGTTGCAAACCGTGGGGAGGTTGCAATCCGCATCATGCGGGCGTGCCGCGAGATGGGAATTGACACGGTTGGCATCTATTCAGAACCGGATAAACACTCTCTGCACGTCAGGTATGCGGATGAAGCATTTCTCGTTGGTGAGGCGCATCCGTCTAAAAGTTACATGAACCAGGATCGTATTATCGATATTGCAAAGAAGAGCGATGCAGAGGCAATCCATCCGGGATATGGGTTTCTTGCGGAAAACAGTGTCTTTGCCCACCGATGTGAGGAAGAGGGGCTCACGTTTATCGGCCCGTCCTGGCGCTCCATAGAAGCAATGGGTTCCAAGCTAGGATCCAAACGGATCATGGATAATGCCGGAGTCCCGGTTCTGCCCTATACCCCGGAGGGTATCACATCCCTCGATGAGGCACAAAAGATCTCTGCTGCAATCGGTTACCCGGTGATTGTCAAAGCATCGGCTGGCGGCGGAGGTATCGGGATGCAGATTGTGGAAGATGAAGCGGGTCTTGAAGAAGCAATCGAGAAAGGTATGCGGATCGCTGCCTCTGCATTCGGTGATGCCACAGTATTTATCGAGAAGTATCTGTTCAAACCGCGCCATATCGAAGTGCAGGTGCTTGCAGATCAGTCCGGGCACCGGATCCACCTCTACGATCGTGAGTGTTCCATCCAGCGGCGCCACCAGAAGCTTGTGGAGGAGGCACCCTGCCCCATCATGACAGAGGATCTTCGGGAACGGATGACCGCGTCAGCCCTGAAGGTAGCAGAAGCCACAGGATACTATAACGCGGGCACGGTGGAATTTCTTTATGCCGACGGCAATTATTACTTTATGGAGATGAACACACGCCTGCAGGTTGAACACACCATCACCGAGATGGTGACCGGTGTTGACATCGTGCGCCAGCAGATTGCCATCGCTGCAGGTGAGGACATCCCCTTTGAACAGGATGACATTATCCTGAATGGTCATGCAATCGAGTGCCGGATTAATGCAGAAGATCCCTTGCATAACTTCCAGGCAGATCCCGGAAAGATCGTTCGTTACCGCTCGCCCGGAGGGCCGGGCATACGGATTGACTCCGGAATTCACATGGGGTATTCCATTCCACCCATGTATGACTCAATGATAGCAAAACTCTGCGGATGGGGCCGTACGAGAACGGAATGTATTGAGCGTATGCGGCGGGCGATTTTTGAATATGTGGTCATCGGGGTGAAGACAACCCTGCCTCTCCATCTTGCAATCTTGAATAACCCACATTTTATCGCGGGAAATACGCACACACATTTCCTTCAGGAAGACCATATGCGGGAGAATCTCAGCCGGTTCATCAGAGAAGAGGAGGCACGTATGCAGTCCCTTGCAGACTCACTGCGCCACGGCAAGGAAGCGGCGGCGATATCTGCTGCCGTGAGCGTCTACATCTCACAGACGCAGAACAAGGCAGTGTAGAGAGGGATTGTATCTTTCTCGATTGCTCACTTTTTACTCGCTCTTTTTGATTATTCTTTATGGGTATCTGAATTTTTAGCGTTCTCCTGGAAAAGATTCTGCGGGGAAAATCCGACGAGACGTATCTTTGCTGCATCACAGGAATACATTTCCCGCCGGATGATATTGGATCAACGTCTGGATACGAAGAGTTTGGTAAACGCATGAACTGCCCTGATCACGAAGAGCATGAAAAGATAACGGTCCAGTATGAGGATGATTCTTTTGACACAGAGATATCTCGTTGTTCAAAGATAGTCTTCGTAGGCCCCCGCATACTGTTGCAGACGGCGCCCTGTGGGGATGACACGGTGCAGTTTTAGGTCACAGATAAAAGATTGCCGAACGACGGACCATTTTTCAGCACGATGAATAAAAACTACCCATCACAATAAACCAAAAAGCCAAAACCAGAAGAGTGCTCGGCCGCCGGGAGGATGGCCGCGAACGACCGTGCGACAGCATACGGGGTTTATCCATCGCCATTTTTCGTACCTGCTGGTTTCGTACGGTAGAGAAAACCAACCAGGAAGCTCTTCTGAAAAGGGGATATTAGAGATAAAGAGTGGTAAATGTCAGAACACGGGGTAGAGGCAGGCATGATATCAGAAGACTTAATACAATGTCCAACATTCTTATTATGCACATTGTGTGCGAAATTATATGCTGTCGTGGCCTAGTTGGTTAGGGCGCCAGACTCATAGGGTTTGAGCAAATTCGGAGCGCTTTATCTGAGACATCTGGAGGTCGTGGGTTCGGATCCCATCGACAGCATACATTTTTAGGAGTTTTTTATCTCATTATTCAGTGAACTGAAGGGTCATTCAATTCATTTATCGCAGGTAAGTACAGTACATTTCAGAATGCACCGTGAATCAGAGATACCGACCCCTGACAATTTTGAAGCCGTGCTTGCCTACCAGGGACTGTTAGACGGAGCAGCCATCCTGAGAGGCCATGAAAAGGAGATTCGGGTAACCGGAACCTGTCCCCCGGTAAACGAATTTGTGCGAGCACTTTATGATAACAACTGGCTCATAAACACGCGTTGGCAGGGATGGGCAAACGAAGCAACCGCATATTTTGAAGAACCTGCAACTCTCTGTAATGCAGATACAGAGGCCATTCGCCGTATTCTTACGGTCCACGTCCGGATCGACCGGCTGATGCCGGGAGAGATGGCTGATAGCATCAAAATAGGATATGTGCTTTCTGTCATCAACCGGATTGCTGAAATTTATAAGGCCTGAAAGAAGTGAGCATAGTATGGTTTTTTGGACAAAAAATCGGTGTTCAGTACATTGGCCAAAAGAACAGAAGAAGCGGAACTGAGACGATGACAATGATGAACTCAAGTATTAAACCCATTCTCCAGTAATCGGTAAAGAGGTATCCACCCGGCCCCATGACAAGGGTATTTGACTGGTGTCCGATTGGAGTGAGAAATGCACAGGACGCCCCAACCGCAACCGCCATCAGAAACGGATCGATGGAGGCACCGAGGTCAGTCGCAATGCCAATAGCGATCGGAGCCATCAGAACCGCAGAGGCTGCATTGTTCACCAGATCCGAGAGAAACATGGTGATGACCAAGAGCAGGACGAGCGTTACTTCCGGCGGGAAGGTGGATGCCCCGGTAACGATACTCCCGGCGATAAGTGCTGCTCCGCCACTTGTTTCAAGCGCCTGACCGACCGGTATCATCGCCCCGAGGAGAATGATAATCGGCCATTCCACACTATCATATGCATCCCGCAGAGAAACAATTGAGGTAAGGATCATCAGCACGACCGCCGCACTGAAAGTGATCTGAACGGGCATGATTCCAAGTGCCGAAATAATAAGAGCCACCCCAAATATTCCCAAAGCGAGCAGTATCGTCTTCTGCCCCCCTATCCGAATCCCCCGTTCAGCAAGCGGAAGACATCCTATTTTTGGAAGTGCCGTCTGTAGGGCATCCTTTTTGCCCTGGAGAAGAAGGATGTCACCTGGCCGAAATCGGATCTGGTTAAGCCGGTCACGAAGGCGTGCCCCCTCCCGTGCGACGGCAAGGAGGTTGATGCCATGGATCCAGCGGAGATTTGCTGAATATGCGGTTCTGTCAAGAATGGGTGAATCCGGTTTTACAATCGCCTCAATTATTCCGACCGTGTCAGATCCGATCATCTCCTCCGATATATCAGTCTTCCCAACGAGTTCAAGGCGGGTGGCATCAAGGAGGGATTGGAGATCTTTTGAATCTGTCCTGATGATCAGAACGTCATTCTCCAGGATTGTCTCGTGAACCGACGGTGCGACAATTTTTCGTGTTTTCCTGATTATCGCAACAACCACCACCTCTGCATCGGTGGCGCTATTAATATCAGCGATCATTTTTCCGGCCAACTTTGAGTTCTCCGGAACACTAACCTCAGTAAAGTAATCTCTGACGGAAAAGAGATCTTCTTTTGAAGCAGGGCCCTCCCGGGACGGGATCAGCCTCCATCCCACTAAAGAGATGAACAGAATTCCGCAGATGGCCACCCCAATGCCGACATAGGCAAAGTCAAAGATCAGGAATGGACTACCCCCATTCTGGGCACGATAACTGGCAATGATGATATTGGGAGGGGTCCCGATGAGGGTCGTCATCCCGCCGAGGAGTGAACCAAATGCGATAGGCATCAGCAAGTAGGAAGGGGCCCTCCCGCTCTTTCGCGCCGTCCTGATGGCTACCGGCATCATCAGGGCCAGTGCCCCGATATTATTCATAAACCCGGAGAGAATAGCAACGATGCCGGTGAGTGAGAAGACCTGCCTCACCTTTCCATCCCCCACCCGGGCAACCCACTTTGTCAGGATGTCAATAAGACCGGAGTTCTGCAGGCCTTTACTGAGGATCAAAACAACGGCAACGGTGATCACCGCCGGATGGCCAAACCCAAGGAAGGCCTCCACCGGGTCAACAATGCCGGTAATGGTGACAATCAGAAGCGCGATCAATGCTACAACGTCATAACGCACCTTGCCTGTAGCAAAGAGAATCAGCGTAAGGAGGAGAGTTCCAAAGACAATGGGCATTTCGAGCATTGGTGATCAGTGTTCCGTGTGGTACTGGAGGAGAAAGAAAAAGATATAGGTTACTCAGGATTTGAAAGGTTTATTGATTGCAGAATGATAATATCTGATAAAAGCAACAATAGGATGAATGTCTGCAAGAATGTTCTCTACATTCGTGGCACATGGTCCTAACCGATACGGTGGCCCACCTGGGGAGAGGCACACCCGAAGAGGAGCATTTGCAGCCATTGTGTCACACCGCCAAGTGGTGGTCATTCCCATAACAACAGCGTAACGAAATGAACCGGTTGCCGCCCGGCCTGAAGGGGAACATTCCTACCGACAGAACATAACACTGCTCTTTTCAGTTACCTCTAAAAAGTGATGTTTTGTAAAGAAAAAGTATTCATTTACCCTGAATTGCCCGCATACACGCCCGATCCCACAAACCACTCATCCATCACGGGCAGCACATAGCAGAACGTAAGTTCTTCATTGCCCGTGTCCGGGTTTTCACTGACCACATACACATACCCCCCGCCCCGCTGTGCGGCTTCGACCTCAAGTTTCACTACCTCGACGCCATATGCGTCAGTGAAGTTCAGGCGATTCTGCCCTGTCATCTCCGGGTGAAGCGGGTGGTTGAGACATGTCCCATTCATATCGTAGGCAAAGACATAGTTGTTACCGTTGTTACCGTCGCCACCGCCGTCACCGCTCCCGAATTTCTCGTTCATCGTTGCAAAGAGTTCGCCCTCGTTTTCGTATGCAGATGACGACAGGGCAAAGATCTGCGCCTCTTTCACCCGGCCGACCAGAGCATTAATTGACGTCTGATTCAGTATCACATTCATCTCAGGGATGTAGAACCCGGAACCCACAAACCAGGTATCGTCAACCGGCCTGATAGCAACCAGCTTCAGCTCCTTCCGGTACCCCTCAGACGGATTGGGGAAGACGTAGGATAGGGAACCACCACCACGTGCCGCAAGGTCCACAAAATTCTTCAGAGTTTCAAGCCCGTTTTCATCCGCATTGGCCATGCGGTTTTCACCGACAATGCCCGGCTGATAAGGATGGGCAAGCGCCGTAGCGTTCATATCGTAGGCAAAGATGTAGAGTTCCCCGTCAATGAACTCGCCTTCCGGGTCATTGAAGGACGCACATGCCACATCCCTGCCATTCTGGAGCCCAAATGCTGCTGCATCTTCGAGAAAGGATGTCATGGAGGAAATATCCGCACCCAGCGCTTCGTCAGACCGCGGAGAGGAAACCGGTGTCGGGGAAAAAGCAGCATCACGGTCACGAATGGCTGCCACCCTCCATTCTTTTTCTTCAAAGGAAATCGTTGACCAGAAGATCTCACGGACCGCTTCCCTCTTCCAGTCTACATCCCAGAAGGTATACTCTCCCCGTCCGGACGATTCTGCAACGACCTTCCCTGCCAGTTCCGGGATCTTTGTTGACTGGTAGAGGGGATCCGTGAAAGAGTTCTTCCCTACCTCTTCTTCATTGGTCTCATAGAGAATCACGCCGTCCATCTGCAGCACCATAAACTCATATCCGGTTTCTTCTGTGATGGGTCTAAAATACTGGCGCAGGAATATTTCCGGCCGGAAGGTGAGATCAGTATATCCCAGATAGGTGTCGCCGGAACATACCGGATAACACAGAGATATGCCGGGAAATCCCTCTTTAAGCATGAAGATATCACTTAATACTGGTTCTTTCACTTCATTTGCATGCTGCACCTCGGGCTGATAGCCAAGATCGGTGCCAACCATCACTTCATAATGCATTGGTGCTGCTGCAGTGACCATTCCTTCTGGATCTATCGCCAGTGAAGAGATGACATAGGGAGAAACACCGGCAAGTTTCTCCTGCATCGCACGATTCGCCGCATCACCCATAATACCGGTTTTTGATAGTTTCTCTGCGCTCTCTCTGTTTTTCTCCTGCAATAAAGAAAGGCCAGCAAATATTTCTGCCGTTCTGTTTTCAAGAAGTGCTGTCATCTCTGCGTCTTCCTGAAAGCCTGTCGGTTCAGGAACCGTGGTGCATCCTGCTGAAATGAGACAGAGGCAAAGCCCTGCAAGAACAATGAGAGTGAATCTGTTATTCATTACGGAAATTGGCGCTTTGGCAATAATTAAATGATGCTAATTGTTATCAGCGGTTGGAAAGAATAACCAGCATCATTTCATTGCATATATAATTACCACCAGCCACTTTCCCCCACCTCCTGAATACCGTCAGGATCTTCGTGTCCGGGGTTGTTGATTGCCTGCAACACCTGCACCATCACCATCCGTACGTCAGGATATGGCAGTAACACATCCGGAACATATGGCCCGGCAAGCCAGAGTGTGACGTCTTCTTCATCGAGGATGACAGGCACACGATTATGGACTCTTGCAACGAGACCATCTGAAGGACAGGTGATGAGGGTAAAGGTGGCTTTCGGGATTCCGGATTCCGGATCTGTCCACCAGTCCCAGAGACCAGCCATCTCAAAGAGTGGCCGGAACGGAATGGTGAAGGAAAAATAGAGGGGAGAGGCCGTGCTCCCTCTTCCCCTCATAAAACCCGGAAACTGGTATAATACAGCGTGAGTGTTGCACAAGATTAACAAAGGCAGGCTTATCAGTAAGCGTCTCTGCACGGGCCTTTGCCAGCCATTCGCCACATTCATCATCTTTTTTCCATGACAGAACCAGATCCATCGGGCAGTGATGCAGGCAATGGCGCCCCCCTCTGCCACGAAAATGGGTGCGTACTGTGCAGGTGCAATGTTATACCGATCCCTCACATCACCACATGAAATGCCAAAAACAGAAACGAAGGCTTCGGTGTGGGTAAGAGTATACCGCATCCACATGCCATGAGGGAGGAGTGTACCAGGCGATAAATACTTTTTATCTTATCTGAAAAGAGAGATTAAGCCATCCCAAATCAAACATCTGCGGAAAGGTGAAAAAAGAGATGAAAGGATCTGCAAAGATAGAATATACCAATGACGGCCTCCTCGTGACCTTTGAAAACGGCCGTATCTATGATGTACACCCAAGTAAAGACGGTGGCGTTGCCTGCACATTGCAAAATGGGCCCATTGAGCTGATCCCCTTTGCACAGTCGGTAAAAGGCCTGATCGGAGAGGAAATTATATCAGAAATTGAGCACTGCGCAGAACTCTACAACCAGAAGTGCAGATAAAAAAAGGAAGACCAATTGAGAAAAGAGTTATAGCCCATTCTGGTTGATGAGGTAAATAAGAGAGGAGAAACCGTCAAGCTCCATCTGGAGCACCTCATCGCGGGTCATGCCCATAGAGGTCTCTGCATCGGCGGTGAGGGTATCAGGACCACGGATTATTGTCCGCCGTACACCATCTGCAGAGAGTATTTCTGCAGCCTCTTTTTCATGAACAAACGAACGTCCGGGGAGGATGACGACGTTTTCAAGAGAGGAGAGGTCAATTTCTTTTAGATCGTCGCGGGTGATGAGGCAGGCAATCTCTTTTTTCGGGCTGTGCACCCATGACTGGTTTCCACAGGCGTCAAGCACTTCCTGCACATAGCGGGCGGCGATGGCACCGGAGATCAAACTCGCCCGTTTCTGCACACGCGGGAGTTTTTCCAGAAGGTCAGGTTCATCCAGGATGGCAAATGGCGATCCAAGGGTTGGATCCCAGAGAGGTGTGCCATTGATGCGCAGATTATAGCGTGCATTCAGATCAGTAACCATGTCACGGAAGGCAGATACGGTCTGCACCCGCTGGCCTTTAACAATAGGAGCATTTTTCAGAATAAGCCCCTGATCCTCCCGGTTCGCAAAACGCATGAGAATCAGGCCCTTTGCACCCTTATCCTCCAGCCACTGGCAGGTGCGTTCCAATTCCTCTCCGTCATTGACCCCCGGTATGATCAGCGCGGCCGCATAGACATCAATTTTCTGACAGAGTTTTCCAAGTACAGCAAGGGACGCCTCCGGTGTCGGGTCTCTTAGCCACTCACGGCGGAGTTCCGGATTTACCGAGAAGACCGTAAATGATACTTCCGAAAGGCCCTGCTCCACCATCCGGTCTGCAAGTGCAGGGTCATCGAACCCTTTCCCGCTGGTGTATCCGATATGGATAGGCACCTCCATACTGCCCAGCAGATCCATCAGGTCTTCAAATGCCGGATAACAGGACGGGTCTCCACCGCCGGATATGGTGATCCGGTCCAGGTTACCGCCCATCAGCTGCAGATTGCCGAGCACATCATCTGCTACATCACGGAGATCTTTGAATCCGGTGTAGTGTTCGCGGACAAAGTTGGTGCAGTAGTCACACCCGACTGAAAAGGGCATGCAGTATTTACAGCCCAGGGGTTCGGGTTTCTCGTCATCGCGGATCCCCTTAAAGTAACAGTATTTACAAAATCCCCGGCAGTCCAGACCGGGCCTCCCTCCGATATCTACAGTCAGGTGCGCCATGGTTGTGTACTATTCTGACCCTGACGGGATAAAGGGATTTGGAATGGGGGAGAAAGGCGGGGTGAAAATCAGGCAGGAAGCTGGCCGGGAGGTGGTAGGAAGGCCGCGGAAAGGTCGGGGGGTATGCAGAGGGTGAGAGAACGGCACAAGGGATGAACGGAAGTGAGCATGGTGTGAGAGAGATGAGGGGAGGGGAAACAAGAGGAGAGGAGAGAGGAGAGAGTACGAGAAACAGAAAGCTGAAAATCTGTCGCACCGTCGTCGCCCCGGCACTCACCCATAGGATCATACCGCCACATTCTTTACCCCTGAGATACGATTAGACAGAGCGCCTCAGTGGCTTAGTGGAATAGCGGTTGATTTGTAATCAGCAGGTCGAAGGTTCGACTCCTTCCTGGGGCTTCATTGCTCATTGATATTTTTTTATCATTTTTATCATTTTTATCATGCCAGACAATCAGATAATATCATTGAGATAGACAGAGAATGACAGGATCACACAGATCATTCAGATGCGAAATGGTGCAGGCAGCTGGTGTAACATATGAGAATATGCCGGAACATACCGCCACATTTTTCACCCCTGAACACAAATATAGTAAAGCGCCTCAGTGGCTTAGTGGCATAGCGGCTGATTTGTAATCAGCAGGTCGGGGGTTCAACTCCCTCCTGGGGCTTCGTTTCTTCATACAGTCATTTTATGGAGAATTGGGATTCTCTTTTATTCCATCTGTTCTCAATAATTATCCTGCGGCTTCGTCATCACCACATCCTCGACCGCGGGGACAAGAAGCCAGAGAGCCTTCACCACCTTATTCAGTATCACCGGATCGTCGGTGTCAAGCATCGGATTGAGCCGTGCAATCACACCATTACCAATGAGAGACTCCTCATCACCGATAGAAGCAATGGCAATGATAATGTCAAGGGCTGCAGCTCTGATATGCTGATTTGGATCATCAAGAAGATCAGCAACCAGCCCTATCCCCCCCTGCCTGATGAGCTCATGTGCCCGCCAGTTTTCATCCTCTGTGCTCACTGCCAGTGCCTCCACCGCAGCCTCCCGGACTTCCTCTTCTGGATGAACAAGGCGACTGAGGAGATCCTCGGTCAGCTCTCTTCTGATCTTCAAATCTTCCATATCCGTTCCCCCCTCTTATCCGTCTCCTTCAAACCCCGCGGGTGACGGTTGTTGTTACTTAACAGTCATCCATAAAAAGCGTTCGTGCGGCATCGGCATCATAATACGTATCCCACATCACAGCATACTCTGCACACCCTACGCATCCGTCAACCGCCCCACACAAAACACATGATTCCGCCCAACAGTATAAACGCTGCACATCCTGCCTCAGACGACACCATGTATCAAGGGGTGAGCAGATGAACAAACAGAAAAACCTGAATGCATAGCGGATGCGGCTGCACGGCTCCTGTCACAACAGAACCACCAGCAATGCTCACAAAAATACCCCTCCCCGTCATCTCATATGAGGACACACCAGTCCAGTACAGCGAGGTCGACGGCATCACCCTCGGATGCCGGGAATTCAGCAACAAAAAAACGAACCTCTCTTCATGAACATTAGATTCGGCACGGCAATGAAACCTAGGAATGCCACCTTTGTAGATATTCTTTCGGAAAATTATTATGTCTATATGTATGGCCACTAGGGCATGGGAGAAAGCACCGACACCGATCCGAGAGAATCAACATACGGTTTCTGCTATGAAAAAAGGTATTGATTCGCGCTCATCGGACAGTTCCTGATGAAAAATCGAATCGTCTCACGGCTCTGAATTCATAACATTACTCAAGATAATCGTTGAGAACAAATTATCCAACAGGAAAAAGATGAGGGTAGCGAATGCAGGTTAACACCCACCCATCGGGTTTAATTGGGCACAAACAAAATGCAGCACGATGGATGAAAAGAGAAAACAGATACTGGGGGTCATTTTCATTTGTTTGGCAATCGTGCTCTTCATCGTGTTTGCCGAGACCACGGGTTTGTCCCAGACAACACTGAATGATTTCCGGGAAGAAAACGGACAAAACGAGAAACACGTCACCTTCTCCCACAAGGGCGAGGATATCGTAACACTCTCTGTCCATGCAACACCCGGCGCTTATTCTGACAACAGCGCCATACCCCTGATGTTCGAATTAACTCACCCAAAAAATATAAAAATTGACAGCCTGAAAATCAGCATACGTCCCCCACAAACCACCTCGACATTCTCATATGGTGACATCTTCCTGAAAACACCAGAATGGAATCCCGACCCCATGCTGTCATTCCATACCAATACTGAATCCGGTAGGAGTGTCAGTGTTCTGGACATTCCCGATTTGGGAGTGCAGGGGAAAGATTCGGCCCGGCTGGATTTCCTGATGCACCCATTTAGGGAGAGCACCTGTCCGGAGATTTTGCATGTTTCAGTCTATGCAAAGCTTTCAGGAAACAGTGACTTCTGGAACAAATATGTCGTGTTCCACCCTGTCGGAATTGAGTTCACCAGATAATAATGGGGGGGAGGAAGGTTACCACCTCTACTCCCACACACCCGGCCGATACCCATTATTGGCGGCATCCCGGCAACGCTTTCCAATCCTGCCTGGGTCCATGGTAAGCACTTCAAGACCCGGCACAATAACCCGAACCACCGGCACGCCGATATCCTCACGGGTAAGATCCGCCACAATACAGCGGTCAAGGCCCGCCCTCTTTAGTTCATCCAAAACATATTCGATATCTGTGAGGAAATCATCACTGCGGAAAGCCCCGATGTCACCATAGGAAGACTCCGCATCGTTCGCAAACCATATTTTATTCATCCGTTTGGTGCGATCATACCCCATCACACGCCGCATGTCAGCCCCCGTCGGCTTTGTGCCGTCGATATAGAGCTGAGTGGCACGACTCTGCGCCACCTCAGTCAGGGCGCGGAGCACCGCAATCTCCGGGCAGGTATGTGTCCCTGCCCCCGTGCAAAGCAGAGCCGGATCTTTGAGTAACACATCATCACAGATGGCCACAATCGTCGGCATGCGGATGTCACTGGTGATATCACGCAGAATCACCTCGACACCGGCCTCCCGGAACGATTCTATGACCTGAAGGCACCGCTCATCCGTGATGTTCACGACAACCGGCCCGGCATTCCGTGTAACCTCGGCAAGTGACCATGCATCACGTTCCACGAGTTCTGCAAGTGCGTGAAATATTGCCTCCTCCTGTGTGTTTCCGGACGCTATGCCATTCGTATGCGTCCGGATAAAATTCCCATATGATGAATCAAGAGGATGGAACACCATATGGGCGGGCACAAGAATCGGTTCATCACCGATGATGTCATATGCCCACACCCAGGGAATAACAGCATCCGGATTCACATAGTGGGGCAGAATCATCTCTTCCGGCGAAAGGAGAGGATATTCGCCAGAAAGCTCACTATACGACCCTGTAACCATCTCACGGTTATCCATTTCAGCAGAGAACCGTTCAATCACTTCCATAATGGCAGAGACACGCGCGGCAACGGGAGTCGCCCCTTTGCCATTGTGCACGAACTCTTTTCCATTCATTCCAAGGCGTCTGCAGCTAAAGACGGGAATACCCAACCGGTCAACATCAGTGATGTCTTCCACCTGAGTTACCCCTGTCAGAGGCATTCGAGGCTCAATGTGCTTCAGCGTATCTTCCGGTGAAACAGCCCGGTGAGTCTCCAAAGAGTAGCCTTTGACACAGGATGATAATTTCATGAATGGTATCAATATATTGGACTGACCCGGATAATACAGTTTTCATTCAGAATAATACCCATGCGAAACTCCGGATAATCCCATACCTTTTTATTCCCAGGAGAACTCTCATCAATCATCGTGATCCAGCCATGACAGAACAAAAGCAGAATGCCATTATCCACCTTTCCATTACCGGAATGATGTGCAGCGGGTGTGGTGCTGCGGTAAAAGCAGCACTTGAATCGGTTTCGGGTGTGAAAATGGTTGATGTAAACCTCGAAAAAAACGAAGCAGTTGTCACCTATGACCCTGCAACGGCAACCGAGGAAAAAATGAAAAAGGCAGTAACAAAAGCTGGTTACGGCATAAAAATCTGAAACAACAGGATGCAGACATTACGTCTTATTTTTAGGAGGGGTATCCATCAGCAAAAATAAATCAGACATGAGAGGGACAACCACCGTCATCCGGGTGACAGGGATGCATTGTGCAACCTGTGTTGCTGCCGTGGAAAAAGCACTCCGCGGCGTGGACGGTGTCTATGAAGCCACCGTCAGTCTCGCTACCGAGAAGGCACGTGTACGATATAATCCAAAGAATTGCGCCCTTCACGAACTCGATGCTGCCATCACGGGTGCCGGCTTTGGCGTTCTGCGTGATACCGCCCGGATTCGCCTCGGAGGCATCCACTGTGCCACGTGTGTGCAAACCGTCGAAAAGGCACTCCTGTCACTTGAAGGCGTCACCTCAGCAAAAGTAAATCTTACCACCAATCGTGTGACTGTCGAATATGACGCGGACACGATTGGCCTATCCCGTATGAAAGAGGCGATTATTGGCGCCGGGTTTGAGTACATCGGATTTGAAGGGGACGAACGGGGAAATCAGGAAGAGATGCAGAGAGCCCGTCAGATCCAGAATCTCCGCAACCGCAGCCTCATCGGTTTTGTTGTATCATTTTCTCTGATGGCTATCATGTTCTCGGGGGTTGCATTGCCCATACCGATGACCTATTTCATGTTTATCGTCTCCACTCCGTTCTTCATTTACCTTGCATACCCCATCTTCCGGGCGGCATGGGGGGCACTCAAAAACTATTCCCTCACGATGGACGTCATGTACGCGATGGGTATTGGTGTCGCCTATAGTTCAAGTGTGCTCGGCACATTTGGCATTGTTCTTACCAGTGATTTCCTGTTTTACGAAACTGCCATTATGCTCACTGCCTTCCTCACCCTTGGCAGATATCTGGAAGCACGCGCAAAAGGCAGAACCACGGATGCCATCAGAAAATTAATCGAGCTGCAGGCAAAGACCGCTCTTGTCATCAGAGATAACAAAGAATACGAAGTGCCAGTGGAAGAGCTTACACCCGGAGATGTCATTCTTGTCAAACCCGGCGGAAAAATCCCCGTCGATGGAGAAATCCTCTCCGGGGAATCATTTATCGATGAATCGATGATCAGTGGTGAACCGGTACCGGTCTACAAAGAACATGGCGCCACCGTTACCGGCGGCACGATCAACACCACCGGTGCCATCACATTTACTGCCACCCGTGTCGGAAAAGAGACCTATCTTGCCCGGATTATCCAGCTCGTGGAGACGGCGCAGGCCACAAAACCTTCTGTTCAGAAATATGCCGATACCGCAGTCACCTGGTTTATCCCGACGGTCCTGACGATAGCAATCACTGCCGCTGCAATCTGGTACTTTGCATTGGGAGAAACCGGCCTGTTTTCTCTTACGGTTCTCATCTCCATTCTCGTCGTCGCCTGTCCCTGTGCACTTGGTCTTGCCACACCGACTGCCATCACCGTTGGTGTCGGAAGGGGTGCAGAACTGGGAATTCTCATCAAAAACAGTGAGGTTCTTGAGCTGTCACAAAAAATTACCACCGTCATATTCGATAAGACGGGCACCCTCACGCGGGGAATACCGATGGTAACAGAAACCGTGCTGTTCGGGTGGACTGAACGGGAATTTCTTACAGTCGCATCCGGTGTTGAATCCCGGTCAGAACACCCTCTGGCATCAGCAGTTGTTTCGTATGCTGAAAAACAGGGTATTACACCCATGGAATGCACGGGATTTCAGGCGGTCAGCGGCAGGGGCATAAAAGCAGAAGCAGGAGGAAAGGCCGTCCTTATCGGGAGCAGGACGTTTTTGTCAGAGCAGGGAGTCGAACTGATTCCTTCCGTTGTGAATGCATTTGAAGAGATACAGGCACGTGGGGAAACAGCCATTGGTGTCGTAGCGGACGGCGTCATTGGAGGGATAATCGGAATATCTGACAGTGTCAGGGAGACATCTGCGGCAGCCGTTGAAGAACTGCACAGACTGAGCCTTAACGTCGGATTGGTTACCGGAGACAATGAACGGACTGCTACAGCAGTGGCAAAGCAGTTGGGAATAGACTTTCAGGAAGCAGAAGTGCTCCCGGATGAGAAATCCAACATTGTTCAGGCGATGCAGGCCAAAGGCAAGCGCATTGCATTTGTGGGTGACGGCATTAATGACGCACCCGCGCTTGCGGTAGCAGACATCGGCATTGCCATAGGAAGCGGCACAGATGTCGCCATTGAAAGTGGTGACATCGTCCTGGTCCATAGCGATCCTCTGGATGTTGCCGCGGCCATACAGCTGGGACGGAAGGTTATGGGGAGGATAAAACTGAATCTTTTCTGGGCTTTTGCATACAATTCAGCCCTGATTCCCGTTGCTGCAGGAGTACTCTATCCGCTGTTCAACATCACCTTCCGTCCAGAGTATGCAGGGTTTGCCATGATGCTCAGTTCAGTTACCGTCATATCACTCTCTCTCCTTCTAAAACGATATACCCCTCCTGCCACCATAAGGAAAGTAATCTAATATAAAATGTAACTACTCAGCCATGAGCTCCCGGACAGTGAATGGGTTCCCCTCAGCCAACCTTTTCAGTGCCTCATACACTGACTTCCCGTTCTTCCTGACTGTCGAAATGTAAC
>CAZFXY010000023.1:0-17481 GCA_964523185.1 uncultured Methanoculleus sp. | reverse complement strand
ATTTGGGGGTTGGAGATCCGGATCTTCCGACACCATCGCATATAATTGAAGCACTTGTTGAAGCAGCGCGTAATCCGGCAACCCACCACTATCCTGACTACGCGGGTATGTTCTCGTATCGTGAAGCTGTCGCTGCCTGGTACAAAGGCCGTTTTGGTGTTAAACTGGATCCAAAACGTGAAGTGCTGGCACTGATCGGTTCAAAGGAAGGCATTGCGCATATTCCCGAGGCGTTTGTAAACCCCGGCGATTATGTGCTGGTGCCTGATCCCGGATATCCGGTATATAAAACATCAACGCTCTTTGCAGAAGGGAAAACCTGGGAGATGCCTTTAAATGAAGATAATGCCTTCCTTCCTGATTTCAGTGCAATTCCATTGGACGTCTGTGCAAAAAGCAAACTGATGTTTTTGAATTATCCCAATAATCCGACCGGCGCGGTGGCTTCTCTCTCCTTCTTTGAGGAGGCTGTCGAATTTGCCAAAGAACATGATATCGTCGTTGTGCATGACAATGCCTACTCTGAAATCTCCTTTGACGGCTACATTGCACCCTCATTTCTGGAAGCAGACGGCGCAATGGATGTTGGAATTGAGATGCACTCCCTTTCAAAAACATACAATATGACGGGATGGCGCATCGGGATGGCAGCAGGTTCTGCAGATATTATTGCAGGGCTTGGGCGCGTTAAGACCAATGTTGATTCCGGTGCGTTTGACGCCATTCAGCTTGCAGCTACTGAGGCGCTGACGTCTTCACAGGAGTGTGTCGCAGATTCATGCAAAGTCTATGAGGAACGCCGGAATGCTCTGGTGTCTGGTCTGCGTGAGTTAGGATTTGATGTCACCGTACCCAAAGCGACATTCTACGTCTGGCTTAAGGTGGATAATTCCATGGAATTTGCAGCAAAAATGTTAAACGAAGCCGGAGTTGTCGTCACACCCGGCACCGGATTCGGGGATGCCGGTGATGGATATGTCCGATTTGCCATCACCCGTTCTGTTGAAAGAATTGAGGAAGCACTGGAGCGGATGCGCGGAGTGTTTGCATGATATATCCTCCGCATCTGTCTGACATGAATGGACATCTCTTTATCGGGTCGCATGATACGACCGTTCTCGCAGAAAAATACGGCACGCCATTATACGTGACTGATGAACAACGTATCCGAGAAAACTACCGGTCCTATTACGATGCGCTGTCCGGCTATTATGACAAGGTGCAGATGCTGTATGCAGCTAAGGCAAACGGAAATCTTGCTGTCCTGAAGGTGTTTGCCTCTCTTGGTGCAGGTGCGGATATTTTTTCTGTCGGGGAACTTCATCTGGCCCTTGTTGCCGGGATGAATCCAAAACATCTTCTCTTTAATGGAAGTTCAAAAACAGAGGCGGATCTTTCTCTTGCACTTGAAAAGAAGATTCGTGTCTCTCTTGACTCTGTGGATGAACTGCACCAGTTAAACGCCCTTGCTGAGAAGGCGGGGGTGAAAGCAGAGGTTTCTTTCAGGGTAAACCCTGCGATGGATGTCCCTACGCATCCCAAAATTGCAACCGGCCTTGCGACAAGCAAATTCGGGATCCCTGCCGGAGAGATCATCACTGCATATCAGGCGGCAATGGACGCAGAAAATATTCTGCCTATTGGTCTTCACTGTCATATCGGGTCACAGATTCTTGAGGTGGAGCCTTTCGCAAAGGAAGCTGAAGTGCTCATTTCTGTCGCCCGTGATATCACTGATATTGGCGTGAAATTGCGCTTTATCGATGTTGGCGGTGGTCTTGGTATTCCCTATCGCCGCGATACCGATCCTGCCCCGACACCTGCAGAGTACGCAGCGGCCGTTATGCCGGTTTTTCTGGATGGCATCAACTCCATCGGTATAAAACCGGAATTCTGGGTTGAGCCGGGGAGATATCTCATGGCAGATTCGACGGTTCTTTTGACACGGGTGAATTCGGTAAAACGTTCGCACAAGACGTTTGTGAATGTTGACGCCGGATTTAACCTGCTGCTGCGCCCTGCGATGTATGATTCATATCATGAGGTGGTTGTCGCTAACAAGACCGGGCCGGAGTATTCAGGGGCTGATGTGAAAACTCTCGCAACCGTAACGGGCCCCATCTGTGAAACCGGTGATATCATCGCGCATGACCGGCTTCTTCCGCCGGTTGAATCCGGGGATCTTATTGCCATCCTTGATACCGGAGCATACGGATTTTCGATGTCATCGCAGTACAACAGTCGGCCCCGGTGTGCAGAAGTGATGGTGAATGATATGGATGAAGGTTTGATGCGTCGCGCTGAATCCATCATCGACATAAAACAGACCATGAAAGACCTCCCGTGGCAGACGCGGGGAGCCAATACTAATTGAGTGAGATGCGGGCATATTATTCGCTTGTCGATGATCTGTTTTCGTTTGAAACATTTCAGACGCTGATTGAGGAGGTGTGTGAGGAATCCGGGAACGTCTTTGATGAACGAACCTCTGGCATGATTGTACTGCGCCGTGCCGGAAGAAAACATCAGAAAATTGCCCGCCTGCCGGAACACTCCACCCTTGTCCATTTCTTTTCGAAAGTTCTCCACATCGGTGAGGTACGTACGTTTACTCGTGCGGATGACTCACCCGGTGCGGTAACAAAGGTCGAGGTGGGGGATGACAGTGGCGAAGTATCTCTTGTTTTCTGGGATGAACGTGTTTCTGTGGTGGAGGAGATCGGTATCGGCGATGTGGTAGAGGTGGTTGGCAAGGTCGAATCACTGCACGAGGTGCGGGTCGTTGACCTGCAGAAAACGGTCTGTGACATCCCAACCCGGAATGACTCTGAAGGGTTTTCCGGCAGTTCTCCCACCGGGGATACGATTGATGCGACGATTGTGGCGATCGGGGACATCAGTACCTTTACCCGTCGTGATGGAAACGAGGGGAAACGGACTGATGTAGCAGTTGCGGATGAAACCGGTATCGCGGTGCTGGTGGTATGGGATCCAACGATGCTCGAGGGGTTTATGCCTGGTGACGGGATTCATGCATCAGGACTACGCAGGAACTCACGCAGTGCAGGAAGAGAGTATTCAGTTGGATCTAATGCGGTGATAGAGAAAACAGATGTTAGGTACCCACCTCTCTTTACGTCGGTGTCTGGCCTTGAGCCGGACACTGTCGTATCTGTTTCGGGAACCATCTGTTCCATACAAAATGCGCGGGAGTTTACCACCCGGAAAGGGGCGCAGTCCTGGGTATGCAACGCGGAATTTAAGGACGAAAGTGGAACGATGCATCTGGTTCTCTGGGGAGAGAATGCCCGAATTCCACCTGTCGAGAATGATACCATTTCACTCTATAATGCGTCCTGCAAAACGGATCGGAGGGGCAATCCGGAAATTCACGTCAGTTGGGGTTGTCTTTTGATCAATGATTCGCCGCCTAAAAGTGAGAAGGTAGGTATGTCCGGTATGATCATCGAAACGGCGAGAGGGCGGTGCATTGACGATGGGCAGGCATGTCTGCTCATTGATGTTGATCTTTCACCCGGAACGGAGTATTGTGTAGAAGGGATAAAAACGGGCGATCGACTTTCCATCGTCTCGTACTCCGAATATATTCGTTGCGTAGAGTCGTTAAAGGCACGCATCCGTTGCATCCATGAATAACATTACTTTCACACCCCGCAGGGGCGACCTTCTTAATATCTCAGAAAAATGGTATATCTGTATAGATACTATTGAGAGGTACAGAAAATATGGCAGAACATGAAATAGAAGATCTCCCTGGAGTTGGGCCAACAACCGCTGATAAACTCAGGGACGGCGGATACACGACGATCGAAGGGATTGCAACAGCATCGTATGCTGACCTGGCCGAAGCAGCAGAGATCGGCGAGGCCACCGCAAAGAAGATGATCCGTGAAGCACGGAAGATGGCTGATATCGGTGGATTCAAGACGGGTACTGCGGTGCTTGAGGAACGAAAAGAAGTCCGGAAACTGAAAAGTCTGGTTCCGGATTTTGATGAGTTACTGGGGGGCGGCCTTGAAACGAAATCAATAACAGAATTTTATGGCGAATTTGGATCAGGAAAGAGTCAGATATCCCATCAGATGGCGGTGAATGCACAGCTTCCGGAGGAATACGGCGGCCTGAATGGATCCTGCATTTACATTGATACGGAAAACACGTTCCGGCCTGAACGCATTGAACAGATGGTGAACGGGCTGGATCTTGATTATGAAGTACCTCCGATAGAGACGTTTCTGGAACGGATTCACGTGGCAAAAGGATATACCTCTGACCACCAGATGCTTCTGGTTGACAGTGCGCGTGAACTGGCAGCAGAACTGCGGGGGACGGAACACCCTGTCCGGCTGTTCATTGTGGATTCACTGACGGCTCATTTCCGTGCAGAATATTCCGGTCGTGGGACACTGTCTATCCGTCAACAGAAACTGAACAAGCATATGTACGATCTTGCCAAACTGGCAGAGGAGCATAACGCGGTCGTTCTTGTTACCAATCAGGTGCAGACAAATCCGGCGGTCTTTTTCGGAGATCCGACGAGACCGATTGGCGGCAATATCGTTGGGCATGCATCAAAGTTCAGAATTTATCTCCGGAAAAGCAAAGGCGGCAAACGCGTTGCCAAACTCGTTGATAGCCCCAATCTTCCCGATGGTGAAGCCGCGTTCCTCGTGGATGAACCCGGAATGAAACCACTCTGAAGTACAATGAGAATACCATGAATACCCAATTTTTCCGTGAAATCACCGCAGTTATCACCGATCTTGATGGTACGCTGACGGATAATCACCGGCGCATCAACACCGATGCAATTGAGTGCATCAGGACACTGACAGATGCAGGCATTCCTGTTATTCTTGCAAGTGGCAACACACTCTGCTCTATGACCATTCTCGCTAAGATGATTGGGACTGACGGCACAATCATCTGCGAGAATGGTGGCACATACAGGATTGGGTATGATGGCGAAAAGCAGGTTACGGGCGATCTGTCCACATGCAGGAAAGCGTTCTCATTTTTGCAGCAATATTATGAAAAACAAGGAGAGACATTGCAGTTGTTCAGCCCTGAATATCGTTTTGCCGATGTTGCATTTGCGCGCACGGTTGAACCGGCTGATGTCCAGCTGTTGCTGTCGGATTTTCCTGTGCGTGTGCTGGATACGGGGTTTGCCATCCATCTGCAGATTGAAGGGGTTACGAAAGGCACAACGTTTGTAAAAGTTTGCGAGGAAATCGGCCGTTCCCCTCTGGAATTTCTGGCTGTCGGTGATTCTTACAATGATATTGAAATGATCAAAGCGGCAGGGTGTGGTGCAGTTGTGCAGAACTGCAGTGAAGATGTCTGCAATGCAGCAGACTATGTATCTGATAAAATGTATGGTGAAGGGTTTATTGATGCGGTTAAGAATGTGTTTCCTTCACTTTTTTGACATGAACCGGTCAACAACGATATAATCCCTGATATCTTTTACTGCTTCAAACGGAATGAAGAGTTTATCATCTTCAATTTTGTAATTTGACGTGTCAAATCCGGGCTCTGGTTTTACCACAAGATCTGTTACTTCCCCTGATTTGTAATCTGCCATAATATTGCGTATTGTTCCGATAACAACACCATCGGTGCTCATTACCTTTTTCTTGGAGAGTGTCCGGGAAAATGTTAGTTTCATGTACCAAAAGAGAGGGTATCCAAGTATATAAATTATTGCAAATTCCCTAAACTGTCCTTCTTTTTAGTTTTAAACCTATATGGGGGGTTGATTATGATATATTAGAGGGAGGGAAATACCCGGATGATATCAGACTGCGTAAGAATCCCGATGGGTTTTCCATCGTTAACTATGACGAGCCTCCCAATATTTTCCTGTTTAAACCGCCCAATGACTTCGTAGAGGTTGATGCTGGGGGGGGCCGTCACAACATTGCGTGTCATGACATCAGCAATGCAGTTAGTGAGAGATTTACCATCTGCAATGCCATCTGCGATATCGGTAAGCGTTACAATGCCTCGTATTTCGTTATTTTCTGTCACCGGTGCACCATGTATCCTTGCCTTGGAAAAAATGTGGCATGCCTCTGCAAATGTGGCACTTGCTTCGATGCAGATAACCGGAGAGGTCATATAATACTCAATTTGCTTTTTAGGAAGGGAGATCATCTCCGTGATTGTGATAAGAAGTGACTGTGACACTTCGTCTTTCCCGTAAATTTCTCCGCGCACAAGCAGTTTATTCACGGGCGATGGTCCGATGGTTATTGCATCCCCGATATCAAAGAGACGGACACTTCCAATTAATTTAACAATGGCCTGACAAATATCCGGATGGCACAAGGTAGTAAAATCGATCTCTGATACATTGACACCTGGCATCAGTTCTTCATTTTTTCGTATCGGGACAAGGGACTCATTCGCATAATCGGCAATATTTAGTTCCCGGTATGCACGTGATGTCGGGGTATAGCCGCCTTTCGGCCCTGGTACTCCGTCTACCAGGCCCAGTGCCCGGAGAGACTGCATCTGATTTCTCACAGTGCCGGGATTTCGTTTGAGTACTTCAGCTATCCCCTCTCCTTTTATTGCTGAAGAACTCTCATGATATAGCGTAATTAATGTGATCAGAATGTCCTTTTGGCTGGGTGAAAGTTCCATATTAATTCATTGCTTCGTAATTGGTAATAATAGTGGGTTGTGCAACAGATGGAATACGAGAAAATACCAACAGTACCAACGGCAGATGAACTGCTTGACCGGGCCTTCCGAAAGCCGGCTCTGCTCAAACGTGAGAAACGAAACAAAAAACGTGGTGATGAAGAGTTCATCCGTTCTGTATCCAAATCACTCAGCGATAAACTTATAGATACCGTTAAGCGGTTTCCGACCATTGAAAATCTCCCGATATTTTATCAGGAAATGACCGATCTCCTCTTCGGGATCGACAGAATGAGGCGTTCACTCGGTGCATTATCATGGGCAGCCAGTCAGGTAATGACCATTGGAAATGAATATGCATGGCAGATTCGTAAGTCAGAACAATCGTCTGATATCCGTAAGCAGGGAACCGCCCGTATCGCATCGGTGATTCACCAAATCGATGATGATCTCCATTTCCTTAATGAAGCGCGCAACACTCTCCGAAAGCTTCCCGATGTCAGGGATGACTTCACCATTGTTGTTGCAGGATTCCCGAACGTGGGGAAATCTTCGTTCATTCGGCTCATATCATCTGCTGAACCGGAAGTGGCGGAATACGCCTTTACGACAAAACAGATCGTTGTGGGGCATCGTGAAATCGGAAGAGAACGGATTCAGATAGTTGACACCCCTGGTATTCTTGACCGGCCTGCTCATGAGCGGAATTACATTGAGCATCAGGCGCTCTCTGCAATCACCAATATCGCGGATGTTATCCTTTTCATCATCGATGCGAGTGAAATGTGTGGATACCCGGTTGACGAACAATTAAACCTTCTTGAAGAACTCGGGCGCATGATTGATGGTGTGCCGATTGAAGTTGTGGTAAATAAATCCGACCTGAAATCACTCGATGGCTATCAAAATATGTCAACAACATCCGGCGAAGGTGTTGAAGATGTTGTTGAACGTCTTCTTACATACCGGGAATCCAGCCCCAGCTCCCCGTTACTGCACATAGAAGAATAAATCCAGCGATTGCTCCGCCATTCAGTAGTGGAAGACCTGCCTGGGGTTTTCCACCCGATACAAACCATAACAGAACTGCCAGACCAATGAGGGTGCCTGTCATGGCACCGATGGTTGGCAGGGGTAGGCCGCATATGGCCGGTACGCCGGTCAGGAACGTGAAGGAAGACACGACCAGGATGTTTGGCATGATGAGATCTCCCATTCCCATAATGTAGGCCCCCCGGTCTTCTTTTTTGTCTTGTATCCCGACTCCTTGTTTGATGTATGAATAATTTCGTGACTTTGGCACCACAACAAGGATCGGCGTTTTCATTTTGATCACACTTTCAGCCAGATCAATCATATGTTTTGTACGGTAGACGGAAATTGCATCGTAGACAGCAAGTGCTCCCAGAAGAATCAGAACCGGAACGATGGCAAGGGATATACCAAATATCGCTGCAGCGCCTGCTGATATCAGCACCCCAAGAATGTCAATGACGTACCATTCGGGGTAACCATACAGGAGTGCCCCTGATATGGCGGTGGCAACGATGGTGAGTGACCAGGCGAGCAGGGTGTTTCCCATAACAAAGAGAAAGAGTGCACTGTAGATGTATCCAAAGATAAACAGAATTGAAAAGCCGATGATAGCTTTAATGACCATTTCTTTCCCGCGCTGTATGAGCCAGAGGAGAACGCCGGTGAAAACGAGAAGAATGATGATAAAGTAGAGGGGATTTGCTGTTGATCCGGGATCTTCGAATGCTGCATATCCCGCGCCAAGCATCAGGGGTGCAAGCAATAAGGCAATAAGCTGTACAGCAATCATCAGAATACCCATCCCGATGAACGGAGCAATTTTTCTCGAATCCATTGATGAGTGAATATGTACTCTGATCGGTTAAAAAGGGTAGTTGAGAGATCAAAGACATCTGTTCTCAACAAAGACCAAATGCCAGATTGATACAGGTAATTTAATTAGTGACGTGCTGATATCAAATACCATGGATATACAGGAATCTATTGTCGATATCATACTGGCGATTGTTCTTATCATATCGACACTGGTTCTGATCCTGCGGGTCTGGCAGGATTTGGTACTTGCTGTTGCAGCAACGCTGATGATGGCATCGCTTGCGGGACTGTTTCTTTCTCTTGGTGCAAAGATCAGAAATCTTGATAAGAATGTCATCGCAAGAGAGCGAACGATGCGTATGAATCTTGATGAACTCAATCAGATGGTGTGCAATAAATGTGATACGATGATCTCACAGGTTCATCAGATTGTCGGGGAACTATCCCGCAGAGTTTACCGTTAGAAGCCACATACTCTTTTGGTACTATGGGCGTTGCACTACGGGAAGTCTTGGCAGATTACAAAGTGCCGGTAGGGTGGGATTCTCTCTCCGGTACTGCAGCAATTGACGGGAATAATGCATTATATCAATTTCTGACCATTATCAGGCAACCGGATGGAACTCCGCTGATGAATAGCGAAGGAAAGGTTACCTCGCATCTCTCCGGCCTTTTTTTCCGGACTGCCCGGTTCCTTGAATACGGTCTAAAACCCGTGTATATTTTTGATGGAACACCGCCTGACCTGAAATCTTCAACCGTTGCAAAAAGGCGGGAATTACGCGATAAAGCACAAACGGCATGGGTGCAGGCCAAAGAAGAGGGAGATACTGCTGAATCCTATAAGCAGGCACGCGCCTCCTCCCGCATCGATGATTGGGTGATGTCCAGTTCAAAGGAGCTGCTGAGTGTAATGGGCATTCCGTTTGTGGATGCTCCCAGTGAGGGTGAGGCACAGGCAGCGTATATGGTGCAGAAAGGTGATCTGGATTATTCAGTATCACAGGATTATGATTCACTGTTATTCGGGGTGCCCGTTCTGGTGAGAAATCTGGCCGTCAGTGGCAAACGGAAATTTCGGGGACGGACGCTTGTGGTTGAACCGGAAAAGCTGTACTTGTCGAAAATCCTCGAGGGCCTGGGGATTACCCGAAAGAATCTGATCGAAATGAGCATCCTGATTGGAACCGATTTCAACGAAGGAATAAAAGGGATTGGTCCAAAGACCGCACTGAAAATTGTGCAGAATGATAGCTTCCAAAAAACACTAGAAGAAAAAGCACCGGATTTTGATCCCCAACCGGTGATTGACTTTTTCCACTCTCCGCCAGTAACAGATGCCTACACGATTTCATGGGACGCACCTGATGAATCTGCCGTGCGTGATCTGCTCTGTTCACGGTATGAATTTTCAAAAGAGCGTGTGGATGCGGTACTCACAAAGATGCGCACAACGGCTGGTCAGAAGACACTTGACCAGTGGTTCTGACTTTTTTTCTGCATTTTCCGAAGATTGAATATATTGCATGCAGATATGTATATTCATGCAGCGGCGTGTAGTAACATTTTCACGCAATGCGTTTCTTCCCCTGACTACAGTCTGTTGTAATTCATGCGGATACTGTTGCTTTAAAAAGCCTCCTCAGACGGGGTGCGTGATGCCTCCTGATGCTGTCCGTGATATTTTGCAGCACAGCGCTCGTATGGGGTGCACGGAAGCATTGTTTACGTTTGGGGAACGCCCGGGCGATGTACCTGGATTTTCTGCATATTTGTCAGAGATCGGGTATACGGATTTTCTCCAATACTGCTATGATATGTGTGCAGAAGCGCTTGCCATGGGCATGCTTCCTCATACGAATGCGGGTATCCTCACCGAAGAGGAGATGGTACACTTGCGTGAGGTGAATGCGAGTATGGGTCTCATGCTTGAGACTACAGCTGACATTCCCGCCCATCGGGGCTCACCAGGGAAAGTACCTGATGTTCGTATTGGCATGATGGAAACGGCCGGAAAACTCAAAATCCCCTTTACCACCGGGATATTAATCGGGATTGGTGAGACCGCAGAGGATCGTATTGAATCACTGGAAGTAATACGGGATCTTCATATTCGATACGGCCATATCCAGGAGGTCATTATTCAGAATTTCTGCCCAAAAGAGGGTACTCCAATGGAATCTGCTCACTATCCGGGAGTCGAAGAGATGTGCAACATCATCCGTTCTGCGCGGGAGATTCTGCCGGATGATGTCAGGGTTCAGGTTCCTCCGAATCTCGCTGATGCCTCGTATCTTATTTCCTGTGGAGTCGATGATCTGGGTGGTGTTTCACCGGTCACCGTCGATTATGTTAATCCGGAACATCCGTGGCCACAGATTGATGAACTGAAAGGAATTATTGGGAATAATATTCTGAAAGAACGCCTGTGTATCTATCCGCAGTATGTTGAAAAGGGATGGTATGATGAGCGTCTGAAAGAAATAATTCAAAGGCTTAGTAACATAATAGAGATACGGAATACAACAGAATTTGGAGATAATGAATTACATGGATGATGACCAGCTTCTCTATAAAGGAAAGGCAAAATCAGTGTTCCGGACACTTGTCCCCGGAGAACTGAAAGTAGTGTTCCGGGATGATATTACTGCCTTTAACGGAGAGAAAAAAGATACACTTGCAGGAAAAGGAGAATATAATGCGCGTGTTTCTGCATTTTTCTTTGAATATCTCGAAAAGAATGGGATTCCAACACATTTTATCCGGATGGAAGACGAAAAAACCATGATTGTCAGGGAACTCACCATGATTCCCCTTGAAGTCATTGCACGGAATGTGGCCGCCGGTTCTATCGTTAAAAAATTCCCTTTTATCGAAGGGCAGCGCATCGAGCCGCCGGTGATTGTCACGGATTATAAATCCGATGAACACGGGGATCCCTCGATCAATGACGATCTCATCCTCGCTCTTGGTTTCCTTTCCGCTGACGGTCTGCGGGAAGTCCGTGAGATGACGCTGAAGATAAACACACTCCTGAAGGATTTCTTTGCGAAAGTGGGCATTGATCTCGTAGATTTCAAGATTGAATTTGGCTGTTTGGGAGACAAAATCTATCTGGGTGATGAAATAAGCATGGATTCCATGCGGTTATGGGACCTCTCAACCAAAGAGTCACTGGACAAGGATGTATATCGGTTTGGCAAGGGCGATGTGCTCGTAGCATATAGCAAAGTGGTTGAAAAAATCGTGCAGGAAAACGAAAAATTGGACCCAGCATGACGATTACCGTAAAGATAACCATTTCACTAAAGAAGGGTACGCTTGACCCGGAGGCACGGGCGATTCAGCATGCATTGTCGAATCTGGGGTTAAAAACAGTTACTCTCTCGACAGCTCAGGTATTTACTGTCGGCATTGATACAGATTCATCAGATGAGGCTTTCCATATGGCCACTGAGATGTGCGATCGCCTCCTTGCAAATCCTGTCATTCATTCCTATGACGTTGAGGTCGTTTGAATGAGGTTTGCTGTTCTGCAGTTTGGTGGCAGCAATTGTGACCAGGACGCACACCATGTGATCGAAGATATCTGCGGTGTTGACTGTGAGCTGGTGTGGTACAAAGAGGGGTTTTCCCGTTCCTATGACGCAATCGTGATTCCCGGAGGTTTTTCCTATGGGGATTACCTCCGTGCGGGTGCGATTGCGGCACGAACGCCGGTGATGCATGATGTCCGCCAGCATGCAGCGGCCGGAGGCCTTGTGCTGGGTGTCTGTAATGGTGCTCAAATCGGTGCAGAAAGTGGTATGGTGCCCGGTGTGTTCACCACAAATGAGTATCCCAAGTTCATCTGTGACTGGGTGCATCTGAGGGTTGAAAATGCCACATCACCTTTTACATCACGGTATACGCATGGTGACGTTATCCGCATTCCTATTGCACATAAGGACGGACGGTATGTGGCAGATGAAGGGGTTGCACAACGCCTTCTCGATCAAGAAAGGGTGGCCTTCCGGTTCTGTGATGCGTCAGGGGCCTGCACTCCAAAGAGCAACCCAAATGGTTCAGCGCTCAATATCACCGGTGTGCTGAGTGAAGAACAGCATGTTCTGCTGATGATGCCACACCCTGAAAGAGCGGCAGAATCGGTGCTTGGTTCAGAAGATGGCAAAAAACTATTTGCTTCAATGATTGATTACTGTGAAAGGAGGGAGTGAGATGACGGAAAAAAATGATGCAGAGATTGAGGAACAGCTTCAAGAAGAGATTCTTGCGTGGGCAAAGGATTATGCTGCTTCCCGCGGTTGGATGGTTAACCCGAATGAAAAACAGCTTGGTGCAGTTATTAAGGGACTTGCCCGCAGCACCGTCAGGTTTGATGAGCAGTATTGTCCCTGCCGCATGAGAACAGGGGATACTGAAAAGGATCAGGAAATTATCTGTCCTTGTATATATCATGAAGATGAAGTCAGGAATGATGGACACTGCCACTGTCATCTGTTCTTTGCCAAAGAGGAATAATTATCTTTGGGTCTATGCATGTCTGAATCCTGGCCAGTTGATGCAGTAATTCCATTCAGGCCGGTTAATCCGAAGACCCGCCTGTCCGGAGTGATGGATCAGGAAGAACGGGAAGCCTTTGCCCGTGCCATGCTTGGGGATGTGGTGGATGTTCTTCAGGAGGGAGGCTGTTCCCCCTGTATCCTTTGTACGGTTCCGTTTGAGTATGGTGATATCCGGTCATACGTCGATGGGCGCGAGCTCAATGAAGCACTGAATGCATATCTTTCCCAACGGGATGGGCCGGTGTTGATTTTTATGTCTGATCTTCCTCTGGCAACGCCGGATGCCGTGAGGCGTCTTGTGAGCGTCACTGCTGATATTGGTATCGCCCCCGGCCGCGGAGGGGGGACAAATGCGCTCTTTATCAGAAAGCCGCAGGCATACCACGTTGATTATTACGGTGCATCATTCTGCGATCATGTCCGGATTGCAGAGGATGCCGGATTGAGCTATGAGGTCATCGATTCTTTTTGTATGTCAACAGATATCGATGAAAAAGAGGATCTGGTTGAGATCTTAATTCATGGAAAAGGGCAATCCCGACAATTTCTGAAGGAAATTGGCATAACTCTTTCACTTAAACAGGGCAGGGTTGGCATTCAGCGCAGCTCCCATGAATAAACAATCTTCAACGGCGATGTCTGGTATTCCAAAGAATTCACCTGTTTTTAATGAAAGACCCTGAATAACTGCGGCGGGTACGGCTTCATTTGCCTCACCCATCACCAATTCGGCAGCTGAGGCGAGATTGTCTGCGATCGCCTTTTTTGTTACCATCAGGCTGCGTCCGAAGAGGTCTTGTTTGCCGACTTCATCTTCCACCGCCAGCGTTCCGGCACATCCGATTGCAACACCACTGCACCCCAGACGCATTGCATGCGTTCGTGAGTCTGCGATGATCACGATTATTCTGCATCCGGTTTTTTCCAGGATGGCTGCGCGGATTGTTTCTGCACTTTTGTTGGGGTTTGCCGGCAGGCAGACGACGGTTCCCGGGGGGGCATTTGATCCATCAATACCCGCATTCGGGAGCAGTGTCCCGTTTTTCATGCAAAGAAGGAATCCGGGAATCCCGCCAATAATTGCATCACTTTCCTGAATGATTGCCTCTGCAAGGTGCGGATCTATCTGATAGATTTCAGCGTATCTGATGGCCTCAGGAGATGGCGTATTTTCTGAAAGGGTGACAAGCGCCCCCTCAGCGGTCGCGACAGCATTTTCTGCAATGACGATGACATCTCCGTCTCCCAGTGTCAGACTAATCTTACGAAGTGAATTCAGAAGGATCTCTGAGATATCGTCGCCTGGCACCACAATGCCTGTTTTCAGACCCGTTACGGTAAATTGTATGTCCATTGGATCAGATCCGTTGATTGAGTTTCTGGTGCACACGGATAATGTCTGCGGTTTCACGTATGTCATGTGCACGGATTATTGAGGCACCTTTGTCCATGAGCGTGCAGGTCACTGCCAGTGTCCCTGCAAGTCTGTCCTCAGGGGATCTTCCGGTAAGGTCTCCAATAAAGGATTTTCGCGATACTGCCGCAAGCAGGGGTCGTTGCAATTCCAGAAATTCAGAAAAATGACGGCATAATTCCCAGTTATCTTCAAAGGTGCGTTCAGGCGTCCATTTCCCTATGGCTGGATCAAGAATGAGTTCTTGAATCCCGTTTTTTTCTGCACGTTCGATAACGGTGCCAAGGGTTGCCTGTGTGGCTTTCACGCCCGTTGCATCTCCCGGAACTGTTTCTGAAGCCATGCTTATCACCGGCAGTCCGGAATCTCCTGCAATCCGGGCATATTCCGGATGTGCAAGTCCGTGGATATCATTAATTGCAGCTATATCGTACCGGAGTGCGGTATTCAGGACTTCAGGGTGCATTGTGTCGAGTGAGACGGGAATTCCCAGCCCCTCCATCTGCCTGAGAACGTCTGTTACCCGTTCGCGTTCCGTGTGCACCGGAATGATGGGCGAATTGAGTGCTGTGCTCCGGGCACCGATGTCAATGATATCTGCACCGTCATCAGAGAATTGCCGGGCGGTGTCTGCAATTGCCTCAGGTGGAACAAAAGATTGGGAAAAAAAAGACTCCGGACTGGCATTAATAACTCCCATCAGCCGCACCGGAGCATTGTTTCCAACAGTGACGTTTCCAATTCTGCAGGTCAGCATATATGATTTTTAGCTGCTTTAAACGTATTTTCCATCAGGGTGGCGATTGTCATCGGACCAACGCCCCCGGGAACCGGTGTGATGGCAGATGCAATGCTACTGACGGCATCAAAATCAACGTCACCACAGAGTTTGCCCGTATCATCGTGGTTAATGCCAACGTCTATCACAACTGCCCCTGGAGACACCATTTCTTTTGTGATAAAGCGGGGTCTGCCGATAGCACTGACAATGAGGTCGGCCCTTTGAACTTCCTCTGCAAGATTTTTTGTTTTGGAGTGACAGATGGTTACGGTTGCATCGGCGTTCAGCAGGAGTGCGGCCATTGGCCGTCCGACGTCAACGCTTCTGCCAATGACTACTGCATTCATTCCTTTTGGCTCGATCTGGTATTCTTCAAGGAGAGTCATGATGCCGCCGGGTGTGCATGGGACAAAAGCAGGACGCCCGGAAAAGAGCGCTCCGATATTTTGCGGGTGAAATCCATCCACATCCTTTTTAGGAGATACCGCATCGATGACGGCTTCCGTATCGATATGGGTGGGGAGAGGAAGCTGGACAAGAATGCCGTCAACAGATGCATCCTCGTTGAGTGATGCGATATGTGCAATCACATCCTCTGTTGTCACATCTTCTGCTAAAACGACGCCAATGGAGCGTATGCCTACTTCATCACACGCCTTGTGTTTCATCCGGACGTACATCTGTGAAGCAGGATCTTCACCGACGATGACGGTTGCAAGTCCGGGTGAAAGCCCGGACTCCCGAATTTTATCTTTCAGAAGGCGGAGACGCTCCTGTGAAACCTTTTTTCCATCAATTATCATACTGCATCAGGGTAGAGAGGGTAGCCGGAAGCAAGTGCTTTGACTTCAGCCTTTACCTCAGCCTTTAGCTGAGTGTTGTCCTTGTCTTTCAGAACACGGCCGATAAAGATGGCAATCTGCTTCATTTCGTCTTCTTTCATCCCGCGTGAGGTGACAGCCGGCGTGCCTATTCGGAGACCACTGGTGACAAACGGGCTGCGTGTTTCGCGGGGGATGGTATTTTTATTGACCGTGATTCCTGCATCTCCGAGTGCATTTTCTGCTTCGAGACCGGTGATGCCAAGGTTTGTCAGGTCAAGAAGAATCAGGTGGTTATCAGTTCCGCCTGAAACAAGGTCAAACCCTTCTTCAAGCATTGTTTCTGCCATTGCATGTGAATTTTTCACAATCTGCCTTGCATAGTCTTTGAACCCGGGATTCAGTGCCTCTCCGAAACAGACTGCCTTTCCGGCAATCACATGCATGAGGGGGCCGCCCTGCATTCCCGGGAAGACCGACCGGTCAATATCCTTTGCATATTCCTCATTGCACATGATAGCGCCACCACGTGGACCTCGAAGGGTTTTGTGGGTAGTGGTGGTGGTGAAATCGGTTACCCCAACGGACGTGGGATGTTCCCCTCCTGCAATGAGGCCCGCAATGTGGGCAATATCTGCCATACAGTAGGCGTCCACTTCATCAGCAATCTCCTGGAATGCCTTGAAGTCGATGGTGCGTGGATATGCGCTTGCACCACAGACAATCATCTTTGGTTTCTGTTTTCGTGCCTGTTCAGCAATAACCGCATAGTCAAGGGTCTCGGTTTCTGAGTCGACGCCGTAGTGGGCGACGGAATACCATTTGCCGGTGATATTTACCGGTGACCCGTGGGAAAGGTGGCCGCCCTGCGCGAGATCCTGACTCAGCATCAGATCATTGTGCTGCATATACGCGAAGTAGACTGCCTGATTGGCCTGGCTTCCTGAAACTGCCTGTACGTTTGCATGTTCAGCACCATACAGTTCACAAAGCCGGTCGCGCGCAAGGTTTTCGACCATGTCGTGATATTGACAACCGCCATAATACCGTTTACCCGGATATCCTTCGGCATACTTGTTGGTCATAATAGAGCCGACAGCTTCGAGAACCGCTCGTGATACTACATTTTCTGAAGCAATCAGCTCAAGACCGTTGATCTGACGCGAACGCTCCATTTCAATAATATCATAGACCTCTGAATCAGATTTAGCCAGATAAGACATATGCGGAAATATTGACCTGAAAAGAGTATATAGGTTGTTACATGAGCGTCATTAGGCAGAAATTCATCACGATTTTCCCTAATTCCCCGGAAACCTTTCATACATAACAGAACATAAGGATTATTAGATTATCTGTGAAATTATTCACTTAGGA
>CAZFXY010000022.1:0-17515 GCA_964523185.1 uncultured Methanoculleus sp. | reverse complement strand
ATTGCCTGACCAATCTCAATCTCAACAAATTTTGCCTTTGGGTTCAGCCGTTTCCCGGCCTCAGCAATGGCAATCCCGATGCCGTCATCAAGGGTCTCCACATCGCGGATAACCCACGCGGATTCCAGAATTACGCGGTAATCACTCATTTTTTTGCCTCTTACCAGATATTTTCGTGCACATGCTCACCAATGGGCATCCTCGGGGTATGGGACGGGGGCAGATGCCCCCTGCCTGTTGCAAGCAGCACCAGCGGACGGATATGTTCAGGGAGCGCCAGCACTTCAGAGACATCTGCCTCATCAAAGGCCCCTGCCCAGCAGGTCTGCAGACCAGCCGCATGCGCCCCAAGCATCATATAGGTCGCGGCAATCGTCGCGTCCTGCACCGCATAGAGAATGCCCCGTTCCCCATACTGTGACATCGAGCGCACATAATTGGCACAGATTACCAGAATGCAGGGGGCCTGTTTCAGGTGCTCCTGCTGAAACGCTGCGTCAGAGAGTTCCTCGCGGATACCCACGTCAGTCACGACAACAACATCCCACGCCTCACGGTTGCCCGCAGAGGGGGCACGCTCCGCTGCATTGATGATAACGGCGATCTCCTCAGCGGTGAGGTCTTCATCAGAATACTCACGGACCGATGTACGCGTCCGCAGGAATCCCTGAAATTCAGAGGAATCCATGTTCAGAAAGGAACTCCCAGGCTTCCTGTGCGGGAGTCGTAGCCAGGCTTACCGCATCACCCAGCTTCTGGGATGCATCAGCGAGCTCGTCTGCTTCAATACGGGAGATTGCCTCACTCACACGATCTGCCGCCTTCTTGAAATTCTGATTCTTGGTCATATTGAATCCCATGAGCAGATTCGACCGGAATAATTCCAAAAAGTTCGTCGTCACGCGTTTTGCAGCGGCCCTCTCCGCTCCTTTGTAATCGTACAGGGTGGCAACAATCTGTGATGCGGCAATAAGTTCCGACTTTGACCGCTCAGAAAACTGATACTCTGCTACTGCTTTTTTTGCGTTCATCACAACACCTACCGACTATCTCATATAATAAATGGGCGGGTGATTCTCTCAGACCCGCTATCGATATTGTTTATTTGGATCCTTTGATGGATGCCGGGGAACGGCGGATTCTCCTGCGCATTCGTGGGTCGTTCTCAGGCCCTCTGCCTCTCCCGCGTGCACTACGTCCGCCCCGTGCTCCACCACGTCCGCCTTTGCGTCCGTCATCCTGTGATGCACGCAATGCCTTCTTCAGCTGATTGCCGGTTTTAAACCGCTGGTTAGGACCGGGTTTCTTATAGTTGGTTTCCTTTGCCGGGACCAGTCTGACCTGACCCGTTACGCTTTTTATTTGCGTCCACTTTGTAGTTCCTGTTTTTCCCATAGAGCAACTCCTTACTAATTACCACAGGAAAACTGATAAATGTAACCGAGAGAACGCATCCCCTCAGATTACCTTTACCAGCTCCTCTTTCAGCAGTTCAGATATCACCTTGCCGTCTGTCCGGCCGCGAAGTTCTTTCATCACCACGCCCATCAGGGGGCCCAGTGCACGCATGCCCTGTTCACGGACAAATGCATCGCGCTCGGCAATCGTGGCGCAAATGACTGCCCGCACCTCTTCCCGGCTCACTGAGGGCGCCATTGCATTGATGGCCGCTTCAATATCTGCCCCCTCTGAGAGAGCGCGGATAACAGGCGTTATGGCCTCCTTTGCCACTGCTCCCTTTTCCACCCGGAGGAGAAGATCGACGAGCCCCTCATCCGGCACTGCCGCGACGTCCACACCGTCACGGGAGAGTTCCTTTAACGTACCCAGCAGGGTGGTGGCCGCAAGGGTCGGCTTCACGCCCCGGCCGATTGCGTGTTCAAAGAGCGCGCATCGTCGGGAATACACCATCTGGCGGGCAAGGGACGCATCCAAATCCAGCTCCCGCACAAACCGGTCGGCCTTTGCAGAAAGCAGTTCCGGCACCACGAGTCCCTCGTAATACGCATCCGTGATGGTCACCGGCAGCACATCGGTCTCCGGGTACATCCGGGCCGCGCCGGGCAGGGGGCGCATGTACGCAGAACTCCCCTCTTCAAGCATCTTGCGCGTCTCCTCGGGCACGCCAATCATCGCCTGCTCTGCACGTTTCCGAACCAGTTCAATGGCGCAGACGACCTTCTTTTTTGTATCAGCGACGAGCACGACACAGTCATTGGGTGTTGCACCTACCGCCTTTCGGAGAGAAGCCACCTCTGCTTCGGTGACCCCGTAGGCAGGCAGTTCATCGGTGTGGAAAAGCCCGCCCACACCGCATTTCTTTGCGTAGTCAGACATCTCGCTCCCGAGACGCCTTCCGGGCTGAATCTCCGTTCCCACAAGCCCTGCATACCCGCAGAGGCAGATGGCATGAATCGTTTTAGCCCGTTTCAGGATAGCAGAACCGGTCTCTTTGAAAAGAGCTGTCACATCATGGGACACGTCATCCACCGAGGCATTGCGTGCCCGCAGCTCATCCCGGATAGCGATGAGACTCACCTGACGCTGCACCTCGCGCCGGACCACTTCTTCAATGAGCCGGAGTTCCTGCACGCCTTTGATCTCGACGCGGGCGCCGTCACGAATAGAGATATTGACATCCTGCCGGATGGTGCCGATGCCGCGTTTCACCTGCATCGTCGATCGCAGCAGCATCCCGATATAGGCTGCCACCTCTTTAACCGCCTCAGGCGTGTGCATGTCAGGTGCGGTCGTGATCTCTGCAAGAGGGATACCGAGACGGTCCAGGGAGAAGGTGTCACCCTCTACCCGCTGAGCGGCCTCTTCTTCAAGACAGATGGACTCAACCCGGGTTCCCATGGGAAGAGCGCCATTCAGTGCCACGAGCGCCGTTCTCTGGAACCCGCTTGTATTGGAGCCGTCGATGACCAGTTTGCGCATCACATGCACCTGCTCAACCGGCGTCATGCCCATCATCCGTGCAAAGGTCAGCGTAAGATCCAGCGCCTCGGGATTCATGGGCGCAGGCGGTTCTTCGTCTGTTTCTACCAGACAGGTGGTATCATACGCATAGTAGGTAAACGACCGCATGACCATCATCTCCTCACGGGCCGCCCGGTCAATCTCACCCAATTCGGATGCTGTTGCCCGGAGGTAGCGGAAGAACTCGCCCCCGCGTTCTGTTACATCCCGCAGAACGGTCGGGCAGTGGCAGAATAATTTCTCGGTTGTATCGAGCTGCTGATGAATCTCAATGCCTGCCTTTAGGCCCAGTGCTGCATAATCAAAATCCATTCTCAGAACACCTCGTAAATTCGCCACGCAGAGGCGTTGCCATTAAACGGGCCGCCTCTTCGGTATCATTTGTCTGCCCAAGCACCCACATCAGTTTGACATAGGCCACTTCCGGCAGCATCTCTTCACCCTCCACTACACCGGCGGCCAGAATGTCGCGCCCGGTGTCATAGACCCGGTCACAGACACGGCCATTGAGACACTGAGAGGTCATGACCACCACCGTGCCTGCCTCCGTTAGTGCCTTCAGGTCGCTGACCAGTGGTGATGAGACATGTCCCAGACCGGTGCCGCTCATTACCAGACCGCGGTATCCATCAAACGCGTGTATTACATCTGAGTGCATGCCGGGGTAAAAGGTAACCAGACCGACCTTTTCCTCCAGGTTTGCCTGAAGCACTGGTTCGGCATCCGGCCGCCTGCGCACCGCATCCCGTGAAAGCGTCACGTCAAGCGAGGGGTAGGCAACTGACCCGATGGGCGCCATTCCAAGGCTGTGGAAGCCATCGCGCCGCGATGTATGCATCTTTCTCACCCGTGTCCCCCGGTGGATGGCGCAGATGTCGTCATTGGTGGACGCATGCATCACCACTGCCACCTCGCCAAGGTCTGAGGTGGCCGCAGCAGCGCTTGCAAGAGTATTCATTACATTGTCACTGGACGGGCGATCTGCCGATCGCTGGGAACCGACAAAGATCACCGGCACCGGCGTGTCCAGCATAAAGGAGACGGCGGCGGCCGAATGGGACATCGTATCCGTGCCATGGGTCACGATGACCCCCTCTGCACCGTTTTTTATCTCGGTATAAATGCTCTCTGCAAGCGTCTGCCAAATGGCAGGTGTCATATTCTCAGAGAGAATGGTTGCGAGCACCTCGGAACGGAACCGACCAATGTTTGCAAGGCCGGGTATGGCCCGTATGATGTCATCTGCGGTAAACTGGCTTGCCACTGCCCCGGTGCGGTGATCCACACGACTGGCAATCGTCCCGCCTGTTGAAATGATAGAGAGCGCGGGGAGAGAGGGATTCTGCTCAACAGGTATCGGCTTTCCTGCCATTACCACCTCCGGCGGTGCTACCACCGTCAGACAGACCGGGTCTACCCCAATATTGTATCCGCTGTTCAGTTTGATGACCGCCATACCATCGCGGTCGGTTATATATGTCCCTTCAAGGTCTGTCCCTGCATACCGGCAGGTCACCTGTGTGCCTGATTCCATCATGATTCGTTAACCAGTTTCCGTGCGTCTCGTATCATCGTATCTTCTGCATCCTGCAGGCGTTTCTGTTCTGACTGAACCCATATCTGATCCTCTTCGAGAGCGAGGGTCCGCATCGACAAAGCGTGTTTCACCGTCTCGGGTGCCGGGCCGCCGGGCGCACTGCGCATCCGCACGCTCACGTCTACATCAAGGGCCTTAAGAATTCGCTCTTCTGTTAGGCCGCGTTCAGAGAGAGAGATATCCGAGAGGTCACGAGCCGCTGCTTCAAGAACCGTGAGCGTAATTTCCCCGCTCCGGATGGCACGGCCAATGATATTGTGGGCGGCCCGAAACGGCAGACCATACTCCCGCACCAAAACATCTGCGAGTTCGGTCGCGGTGGAAAAGCCCCGCCCCGCCTCTTCACGCATCCGCTCCGGATGGAAGGTGGCGGTGCTGATGATCCCGGTGGCGATGCCAATGCAGGCACCGGACTCGGACACCGCCCGCCAGAGCGAGGGGGTCACATCCTGCAGATCACGGTTATAACTCATCGGGAGGCCCTTTATTGCAGTAAACGCAGCAGTAAAGGTGCCTGCGACAGCACCACTTTTGCCCCGCATGACCTCTGCCGTGTCCGGATTCTTTTTCTGCGGCATAATTGATGAGGTCGAGCAGTATGCATCGTCCAGCGTCACAAACCGGACAAACGAGGAACTCCAGAGCACAATCTCCTCAGCCAGCCGGGAAAGGGTGGACATGAGAATCGTGCAGGCGGCAGCGGTCTCAATAACAAAATCACGGGCCGAGACCGCATCCATGGTATTGAGCATCAGATCAGGAAACCCAAGGAGTCGGGCGGTCATATCCCGGTCAATCGGGTAGCCGGTGGAGGCAAACGCCGCCGCACCAAGGGGAGACCGGTTCACCCGGATATAGGCATCCACCAGACGCTCAAAGTCACGGGAGAGCGCCTGTTCATAGGCCAACAGGTAGTGTCCAAGGGTAGTGGGCTGGGCATGCTGAAGATGCGTAAACCCCGGCATCACCGTCCCGGTATGAGTACCTGCCTGTGCAATCAGTGCCGCACGCAGAGAGGAAAGCCCCTCCAGCATGGCAAGAATCTCGCTCCTGAGACGGATACGGATGCAGGTTGCCACCTCATCATTGCGGGAACGCCCCATATGCAGCCGGCCACCCTTATCCATCCCGGACCGGGCAATAAGATGCGCCTCAATCCCGGCGTGCACATCCTCATACTCCTCGTCGAAGACGGTCTCCGGCACACCCTGTTCATACATCTCCAGCAATGCAGCCATGACCGCTGATGACGCGTTTCGTTCGATGATGCCCTGATAATCCAGCATCAAAAGATGCGCAATATCAACCCTGACATCTGCATCAGCAATCCACCGGTCTGCTTCCATTGACGAGAGAAAGGCAGCCACTTCCGCGGGCCTTCCGTCGGAAAGCCGCCCCCTCCTCACCGGATCGCTCGACATTTTTTGTATACTCCTGTCTATACCGTTTGAAACGAAAAATATTAAAGCAATGCATTTTTCGGAAAACCGATGCCGGTGCCCGTCGCTCAGCACATCCCTCCATTCGTCCAATTAATCACATGTACTGACAAATACGGACAAATAATCTTTCGGAATGGGAAATATTAATACCAACGAGGCAAACGTATTATAGTATATCATACATCAGGAGAACATTATATGAAATCGAAAAAACTCTTTATTCTGGTTGTCTGCGTTATCGCAGCAGCGCTTTGTGTGGCCGGCTGTCTGGGCAGCAAGGACTCATCGGAAAAA
This sequence comes from uncultured Methanoculleus sp., assembly GCA_964523185.1. Classification (GTDB taxonomy): domain Archaea; phylum Halobacteriota; class Methanomicrobia; order Methanomicrobiales; family Methanomicrobiaceae; genus Methanogenium. The sequence continues at coordinate 11,200 of CAZFXY010000022.1, read as the reverse complement.
GACACCATCGTCTTTGGCTACCAGCCCTCAACCCATCAAATCGCGTACATGGTGGCAATGGACAAGGGATGGTGGGCAGCAGACCTTGCACCCTTTGGCATTACCACCATTCAGGACCACAAATTCCCAACCGGCGCACCTGAGATGCAGGCCATGCTCTCCGGGAGTCTCGACGCCGCATATGTCGGTGCAGCACCGGTGATATCGGCCCTTTCCACCGGTCTTGATGCAAAGATCGTTGCAGCCGTGCAGGTGAACGGATCTGACCTTGTCATCCGGAATGAATTTGCCTACGACACCCCTCAGGACCTGAAAGGGCTCAAAATCGCCACCTTCCCGTCGGGCACCATCCAGGATACCATTTTGCGTGACTGGCTCCAGTCAAACGGCATCAACCCTGACACGGATGTCGACATCCGCCCGATGGGCCCTGGTGACGCAACCGTTGCCATCTCTGAAGGCGCCGTAGACGCCGTATTCCTGCCGCACCCTGCTCCCTCCACCATCGTCGCGGAGAAAAACGGATACATCGCTGTTCAGTCAGGTGCCATGCAGCCTGACCATGCCTGCTGCGTCCTTGTTGTCTCCGGTGATCTCATCCGCAACCACCCGGAGATGGTAGAGCAGATTGTACGGACCCACATTAAGGCCACAGAGTATGCCACCGCACACATGGACGAGGCAGCGCAGATCTACTACAACATGAACAAAGTGGACATCGCCGTCATCAAGGACTCGTTTGCCACATGGGACGGGCGTTTGATCACCGACCCGGCCGTCATTGTCCCATCCGTCGTTGATTACACCGTCATTCAGGCAGATCTCGGCTACATCAGCCGCCCCCTGACCGCCGACGAGATCTTTGACCTGTCCTTCCACCAGAAGGCGGCATAAGCCTAACCTTTTTTTCCCCTGCCTGCAGATCCTATTAACCAACGGGGCACCACCCCGGCACGCACCATGGAGAACTCACCCATGCGTACTCAGAAAAAACATCCATACCGGAATATTCTGATACCACTTGCCACAGTCGCGGTGGTCATCGTCATCTGGCAAATAATTGCCGTATACCTCGTCGGAAACATGTTCAAACTGCCCAGTTTCACAGATGTTGTTGCCGCATTCATCAGGAACATGTTCGGTGCCCGGGGCACGCTCCCCCAGGATATCGCACTGAGTCTGTATCACTTTGCGATAGGCATGGCAGCAGCGCTCATTGTCGGCATTCCCACCGGTGTCTGCATGGGTTGGTTCCGCGACATCGACATCGCATTAAATCCAATCGTCGAGCTCATCCGCCCCATCCCCCCGCTCGCCTGGATCCCGTTTGCCATTATCTGGTTTGGCCTCTCGCATGCCGCGGCAGGATTCATCATCTTTATCGGTGCAGTTTTTCCCATCATCATCAACACGTATACGGGGTTCAGGAATGTTCCCAAGGTCTTTATTGAAGCGGGAAAGGTGCTCGGATGCACGACGAGCCTCTGTTTGATCCGAAAGATTGGATTTCCCTCGGCCATCCCCAATATCACCGCAGGGGTGCGCGTGTCCATGGGTATCGGGTGGATGTGCCTTGTCGGTGCCGAGATCTTCGGTGCGGGCACCGGGAAGTTCGGGCTGGGAAAAAACCTCTGGACCTATTACAACCTCCACCAGATGGACAGCGTGGTCGTTTACATGCTCGTGCTGGGTATCATCGGCATCACCATTGACATCCTCTTCCGGTATTATGTGAATAAACAGACCATTCGATGGCAAACCAGTGAGGAGTGAAAAGATACTATGCCATTTCTATCCATTCAGAAGGTAACCAAAAAATTTCCACGCGACGACGGAAAACCGACCGTTGCACTCAGAGACGTCTACCTCGATATCGAGGAAAAGGAATTTATCTGCATCGTCGGTGCATCAGGGTGCGGCAAGACCACGCTCCTGAGAATCATTGCCGGTCTTGAGACCATTACCGATGGCACCATTCTCTTAAACGGTGTGCCCATCGATGGGACAGATACCGACCGGGGCATGGTCTTTCAGGAGTATTCCCTCTTTCCGTGGAAGAGTGTCATCGACAATATCGCATTCGGGCTTGAGATGCGGGGCATCCCCAAAGCAGAGCGCAGAAAGATGGCAGAGAAATACCTTGAAATAATTCATCTCGAGCAGTTCAGGGATGCCTTCCCACATGAACTGTCCGGAGGCATGCGTCAGCGTGTCGCCATTGCACGGGCGCTTGCAAACGAACCGAAAGTTCTTCTGATGGACGAGCCCTTCGGCGCACTGGACGCACAGACAAGGAATATGATGCAGCGCGAACTGCTGGAGATATGGGAAAAGACCCAGAAGACCATCATCTTTGTAACCCACAGCGTGGACGAAGCGGTGTTTCTTGCTGATAAAATCGTCATCCTGACCCCACGACCGGGAAAAATAGAGGAGGTCATTCCTATTGACCTCCCGCGCCTGCGTGACCGCACCGCACCAGAGTTTGCCGAGGTACGCAAGTACATCCTTCAAAAAATGGAAGAGAGTGCCCAAATTCGGTAAGTATTATAAGGATACATCCCTAATTTTTATAGCGCATCTATTCATAGAGGAGTCTTAAGCAATGGTCCGAAAACCAGCAGTAATGTACAGATCTGTCACAAAGAGAGCTTACACACGCCGAAAATATATGGGCGGCGTGCCCGGAAGCAAGATTGTGCAGTTCGATATGGGCAACCTGAAAGCTGATTTCCCGGTTGCTGTCTCAATTCAGGTCGATGAAAAATGTCAAATTCGCCATACCGCACTGGAAGCGGCCCGTATTAGCATTAACAGGAAACTGGTGAAAGATCTCGGGAGAATGAACTTCCACCTCAAGCTGCGCACCTACCCTCACCACGTGCTCCGTGAAAACAAACAGGCAACCGGTGCCGGTGCGGACCGTGTGTCAGAAGGTATGCGAGCGTCATTCGGCAAGCCCGTCGGTACGGCAGCACGTGTTGAAGTCAACCAGAAGATCTTCACCTGCTACATCAGCGAAGCAAATGCCGAGAAGGCAAAAGATATCATGAAGCATGGTCTTTACAAGCTTCCGTCTCCCGGCAGAATCGTTATTGAAACAAAGAACTGATACCCACATATTCCCCCTCTGGAGGGGCATATACTTTTTTACCCGCATTACCCATCTCATTGAACAGAGTTGGATAGATATTCATGCCCGGATTACCTGATCAAAAAAGCCTTTTGACTGCGGTGAGGCAGGCAACCGTAGAAGCGCTCAAAGAGGCGGAGATACATCTCCCGGATGATGTGAAACAAGCACTGGAACGGGCATATGCCGCAGAAGATTATCCCGTTGCCCGACGTGAACTGGAAGCGATGCGTGAAAACATCAGCATGGCAGAAAACCGCAATGTCCCTCTTTGCCAGGACACCGGCGTGCCCGTGATCTACATCACCATCCCGCCACATGTGCCGTTTACGGATGCCATCCGGCAGGGAGTAGAGGAAGGCGTGCGGCAGGCGACAGCAGAGATTCCGCTCCGCCCCAATGTCGTCTCTCCGTGTACACGAAACAATACCGGAGACAACTGTGGCCTGGGGATGCCTGCGGTGCATATCACACCGGGAGATACGTTTACTCTCACCGTGCTGCCGAAGGGAGCGGGGTCTGAGAATGTCTCTGCCCTGCGGATGTTTCTGCCCTCAGAGACCCACGCCATCACCCGGTTTATCACCGGGACGGTGCTGCGTGCCGGGGGGAAACCATGCCCACCGGTTATCCTCGGCATCGGCATCGGCTCCACCGCAGACGGGGCCATGAGCCTTGCGAAAGAGGCCCTTCTTATCCCCCTTGGTGCGATGGGCCCCCTCGAACAGGAAATATATGACGCGGTGAACGCTTTAGGGATCGGGCCGATGGGGCTGGGCGGAAAGACGACCTGCCTCGGGGTGCGAATACGAACAGGGGGATGTCACACCGCCTCCCTCCCTGTCGCACTCAATGTGCAGTGCTGGGCGGCACGGCGGGCCACGGTTGAGGTGCACTATCCATGACCCGCCTCTCTACCCCTCTCGGTAACGAGGTGCTTGCCCTCCGGGCAGGCGACCAGGTCACCCTCTCCGGGATGATATACACCGCCCGCGACGAGGCACACATCCGGATGCAGAAAGAGGGCATTCCCTTTAACCCAAACGGGGCAGTGATCTACCACTGCGGCCCGGTGGTACAGGACAACACCATCATTGCTGCCGGTCCCACGACCAGTGCACGCATGAACGAACTCTCCGGATTTCTTTTGGACGCCGGCGTACGGGCACTCATCGGCAAAGGCGGCATGGGCGACACCGTGCGGGAAGAGCTGCGGGGCAGAGGCGTCTACCTCGCCTTTACCGGCGGATGTGCTGCCCTTGCGGCTTCACGGATGACCCTGAAAGGGGTTTTCTTTGAAGAATTAGGGATGCCGGAGGCCGTATGGGCCATTGAATGCAACGAGCTTCCTTTAACCGTTGCCATCGATGCAAACGGAAAGGATCTCTTCCGTGACGTCCGCATCGCATCAGAGAAAATATTTCATGAAATGTTCTGATTTCCTTTCCATTTCGGACAATCTGATCGGACTGTCGATACCTTTAGTATAGAAATCAGACAACATATAAGCAGGACGTGCCGGATGAAGCTAATGATCGATGAGCGGCGATGCAAGGGATGCAACCTGTGCACCACCGTCTGCCCGTATAAGATATTTCAGCCAGGCAGAGAACTCAATGAACGGGGCATTATTGTTCCCATTCTTGACCGGCCCGAGCGGTGCACGAACTGCCGCCTGCGTCACCTTTACGGCAGGCAGCTGTGCGGTGCATGCCAGATGATCTGCCCGGATCAGGCGATCTACTGGCAAGAGGAAGAACCATATGCTGAGAAGAGTGTGGTGATCGAGTTTTGAGCAAAATTGAATTCATGCAGGGCAATACCGCATGCTGCGAGGGAGCCCTTGCGGCCGGATGCAATTTCTTTGGCGGATATCCAATCACCCCGTCCACTGAAATAGCTGAGCTGATGGCACGGCGACTCCCGAAGATGAAAGGGACCTTTATCCAGATGGAGGATGAAATCGCAAGCATGGGATCGATCATCGGTGCATCGTGGACCGGTGCCCGATCGATGACGGCCACATCCGGACCAGGGTTCTCTCTGATGATGGAGAACATCGGCTACGCGGTGATGACCGAGACCCCGTGTGTCATCGTCAACATCCAGCGCGGCGGGCCGTCAACCGGTCAGCCGACGATGACAGCACAAGGTGACATGATGCAGTGCCGTTTCGGCTCACATGGTGATATGGCAACGATTGCGGTGGTTCCCTCAACCGTGCAGGAGATGTATGAGCTCACCGCTCAGGCGTTCAATCTCGCCGACCGTTTCCGCGTTCCCACCTTTGTGATGTCAGACGAGACGATTGGCCATATGCGGGAGCGGATTATCATACCAGATTCGGTGGATATCGTGCCCCGAAAGCCCCTCCCAGACGGGAGACTCCCGTTTGAGGCAGACGAGGATGGTGTCCCCGGATTTGCACCGTTCGGGAGCGGCCACCGGGTTCATGTCACCGGGCTTACCCACGACGAACGTGGATATCCCAATACCACCGACCCCGATGTGCACGAAAAACTGGTGAAACGCCTGTACAACAAGGTGGAGTCAAAGCGTCACGAGATCGCGGACTATGATGCGGTTAACATTGAGGCAGAGACGGTTTTTGTTACCTACGGCCCCTGTGCCCGCACGGTCCGGCAGGTGCTCCATGATCATCCGGATGAGTGCATCGGCCATCTGAATCTGCGCATTGTCTGGCCATTCCCGGAAGATACGCTGAAGCTCTTTTCCAATGCAAAGACCTTCATCGTGCCGGAGTTAAACCTCGGCCAGATGGCACGCGAGGTGGCCCGGCACATGACCGGCCAGCGGGTGCGTTCGATGCCAAAAATTGGCGGTCTGATTCACACGCCCCAGGAACTCTATGACGCAGTGGAGGCAGCGCGATGAGCACCCATGTCTTTGAAAAGTGGTACCGGCAGGACCGGTTGCCGCATATCTTCTGCGCCGGGTGCGGTAACGGCACCGTGATGAACTGTGCCGTCAGTGCAGTAGATGCGATGCAGTGGGAGATCGACGATACCGTCTTTGTCTCCGGTATCGGCTGCTCCTCCCGTGCACCGGGATATCTTTCCAGCGACTCCCTGCACACCACCCATGGCCGGGCGCTTACGTTTGCCACCGGCGTGAAGATGGCAAATCCTGATCTGCATGTGGTGGTATTCACAGGGGACGGGGATCTCTCTGCCATTGGCGGCAACCATTTCATTCATGCATGCCGGCGCAATATCGACATGACCGTGATCTGCATGAACAATATGATCTACGGGATGACCGGCGGGCAGGGAAGCCCCTGCACCCCGGTCGGGAAAATTTCGACCACCACCCCATACGGGGCAGCAGAACCGGTGTTTGATCTGGCAGAGCTTGCAATGGCCGCCGGTGCAAACCACGTGGCCAGATGGACCTCCTATCACACGGCTGAGCTTACCAAAGCAATCATCACCGGCCTTTCCACCGAAGGGCTCTCGTTTATCGAGGCGATGGTGCAGTGCCCGACCGCCTACGGGAGAAGAAACAAACTCCGCGAGGTGACCGATCAGGTGGAGTGGATGCGGACGCATGCCATGCTTATCCAGAAGGTGCGCCGGCTCGAGCAGGAAGGAAAACCCATTCCCGAAGAACATTTCACCGTCGGTGAGTTCGTGCGCCGGCACCGCCCTGCAATGGGGGTGCGCCGATGAGGCGCGAAATCCTCTTCTCCGGGTTCGGGGGGCAGGGAGTGATTCTCTCAGCCGTGATTCTCGGGCGTGCAGCAGCCCTGTATGGAAATAAACACGCCGTGCAGACCCAGGTCTACGGACCCGAGGCCCGGGGCGGTGCGTCGATGAGTGCGGTCGTGATCGACGACGAACCCATTCTTTACCCGAAGGTCACCTCTCCCGATATCTATGTCATCATGTCCCAGCAGGGATTTGAGAAATACGGGGCAGGCGCCACATTAAACGCCACGATGCTGGTCGATTCTGAACTGGTATTTTCACGGCCGGAGTGCGGCTGCATTGAAGTGCCGGCCACACGGGAGGCAAAAGAGACGATTGGCCGGGTGATCGTCGCAAATATCATCATGCTCGGTGCACTCGTAACCGCCACCGGCGTGGTATCACGGGATGCCATTGAACGGGCAGTGCTCGACAGTGTCCCGAAAGGAACCGAGGACCTCAACCTACAGGCCCTTCACCGCGGTTTTGAACTTGGAATAACAGAATAATGAGGAATAACGGATGAAACTCCTTGAATTTGAAGCGAAAGAGATATTCAGACAATACGGGATCCCGGTCCCGAACGGTGTGGTAATCAGAAACCCGGACGAACTCCTGCGTCACCTAAACGGGTGTACCGACGAAGTCGTGGTTAAGTCACAGGTCGATGTGGGCGGACGGGGAAAGGCAGGCGGTATCATCATCGCGAAAAAGGCAGATGCCGTCGCTGCAGCTGAACACCTTTTTTCCTTTCCCATCAAAGGCCTCATTCCAAAGGCAGTTCTTGTTGAGGAAAAGCTCCCCATCGACCACGAATATTACGTGTCCATCACCATCGACCGGTCGACACGCCAGCCCACAATTCTCTTTGCAGAAACAGGCGGCGTCGATATTGAGGAGACTGCCCGGACGAACCCTGATGCCCTCCGCCGTGTCGGATTCTTTCCGCTCCTCACTGAAGTGCCGGGCTACCTGATGCGCCGGATTCTGGGCTCTGCTCCCAAAGAGCTTGGGCCGGTGATCAATAATCTGTACAAGGCATTTTGCGCCTCAGATGCCCTCTTAGCAGAGATCAACCCCCTCGTGATTACCAGCAGGGGTGTCTTTGCCGCAGACGCAAAGCTGATCGTCGACGATAACGCCCTTGGCCGGCAGGGCATCACCGCAAACCGCGACCTCACCCCGCGGGAACGGGAGGCAGAAGAGAACGGGTTCTCCTATGTCGAACTGGACGGTTCGATTGGCGTCATCGGAAACGGTGCCGGGCTGACCATGTCCACGCTTGATCTCATTACCTATTACGATGGCAAAGCGGCAAACTTCCTCGATGTCGGCGGCGGTGCCGGACGGGAACGCGTCACGAAGGCCGTCCGTCTGGTGGCCGGTATGCCTGATGTCAAGGTCATCGTGGTCAACCTCCTCGGCGGCATCACCCGCTGCGATGAAGTCGCAAAGGGGATCATCGATGCGGGCATCGACCAGCTGGTCATCACCCGCCTTGCAGGCACCAACGAAGAGGAGGGCAGGGCGTTGCTCGCCAAAAACGGGTACCAGATGCTTGACACCATGGAAGATGTGGTGCGGCTGGCAGTGCAGGAGGCAGCAGTATGATATACGGCGACCGTACGACAGGGGTCATCGTCCAGGGGGCAACCGGCAACCAGGGCGCATTTCACATCAATCTCATGAACCAGTATGCACAGGAGACGGGCGGACGCGGTGTACTGGCAGGTGTCACCCCGGGAAAAGGCGGCCAGCAGGTGCATGGCATCCCGGTCTATGACAGTGTGCGAAACGCAATGGCAGAGCATGATGTAACTGCCTCGGTGCTCTTTGTGCCCGGGTTTGCCGCAGGTGACTCCATCATGGAAGCGGCCAGTGCAGGCCTTGAACTGGTAGTCGCAATCACTGAGGGCATCCCGGTGCACGACACAATGCGGGCGCTTGCCTTTGCAGAGACAGAGGGGTGCACGGTGATCGGGCCAAACTGCCCGGGTATCCTTTCCCCGGGTGAGTTAAAACTCGGCATTATGCCGCCGCAGCTTGCCATGCCCGGCAATGTTGGTATCATCTCCCGCAGCGGAACCCTCACCTATGAGGTCATTAACGAACTCACGCGGGCAGGCATCGGGCAGTCAACCGTGGTCGGTATCGGCGGCGACCCGGTGATCGGCCAGACCTTTACCGAGGTGCTTGAGCGCTTTGAGTCTGACCCACAGACAAAGGCCGTTGTGTTGATTGGAGAAGTCGGCGGAAACCTCGAAGAGGAAGGGGCGACCTCAACGGATCTTCCGCTTGTCACCTATATCGCCGGCATATCCGCCCCGCCGGAGAAGCGGATGGGCCATGCAGGCGCCATCATCGAGGGCGGGGAAGGCAATGCCGTCTCAAAGATTGCACGGCTCAGGCACCTGGGCTTCCCGGTGGCAGGAAAGCCATCTGACATTCCAATGCTGGTGAGGGAGCTGTTATGACCCTGACGATGCTAAACGCTGCAGCAGCACTCGCAGAAAACGTCGGTGCAAAGGCCATCGTCTCTTTTATCGAACCGATGGAGTTCGCCTGCGACATCCCGGTTATCTGGGTGCAGGATCTCCAGCTCGATGTCCTGCGTGACCTCACGATGCACGACATCCTCGAAATATCTGAACGCCACCTGCACGACGCCGCGGTTCAGATCTACATTTCGCAGAAGTACGAGATCGGCACGGTCGTGGGCGTTTTTCCATACGCGATTTTAGTCTATGATATCAGTCAGGGAAAAGAGTTCATCAGCGTTAAGGAGTTTGAAGATCTGGTGCCGCGGGGAGTCATGTCCGCTGTGCTCCAGCTGGCCCTCGAGATTGCGGTTGAAGGGCGGGAGGGTCGTTCGATTGGCACCGCGTTTATCATCGGTAATACTGAAGAGATTTTGAGTCATTCCCACTCGGCGATCATCAACCCCTACCAGGGGCACCAGAAAGAGGTGCGTGACATCACCAACCGGGACAACTGGGAGAGCGTAAAAGAATTTGCTCAGTTAGATGGTGTTTTTGTGGTGGACACCACGGGATCCATCCAGTCGGCCGGACGGTATATCGATGTGAGAGGGGACGGGCTGAGCCTCCCGCCCGGGATGGGCGGCAGGCACCGGGCCACCGCATCTCTTACTCGCCTCATCCCTGCAGTGGGCGTCACCATATCAGAGAGTGGCGGCATGATCCGGGTGTTTCGAAACGGCGAATGCTGGCTTACCATCCGGTCTGATGTCCGGATTAGAAACTGATCCCTTCTTTTTTCCAAAAGTATTACCCCGAGTGATAATATTCCCCAAAGGAAATTCTTATCTAAAGAGGAATCCACCTTTTAGTATCTATCAGGAGTTCGTGAATATCCATGGGAAGAAATATTGCAGTCGAAACACTCAACGAAACACCCGTAAACAAACAAAAACTGGAACTTGCTGAGCGCAAGTGCATCGGTCACCCGGATAGTCTTGCAGACGGCATCGCAGAAACTATCTCTCAGGCTCTTTCGCGGGCGTACCTGGATGAATGCGGCGCTGTTCTTCACCACAACACGGATCAGGGTGAGATCGTGGCAGGAGAGTCCATTCCGCGGTTCGGCGGAGGTGCCATCACCAAACCAATGTATGTGCTATTAACCGGGCGTGCCACCAAGACCTTTAACGGCGTGACGATCCCCACCGACGCAATTGCACTCGAAGCGGCACGCAACTACCTCGCCCACACCCTGGAATACGTCAACATGAACAGGGACATCATCGTTGACTGCCGTATGGGAGCAGGATCGTCTGATCTGCGCGATGTATTCCTTGCACGGGAGGGAAAAACCCTGCCGCATGCAAACGACACTTCATTCGGGGTGGGCCATGCACCGTTTTCAGACCTTGAAAATGTGATCCTTGCCGTAAGTAGCCACCTTGACCATGTCTACCGGCCGAAAAATCCAATTATCGGGACAGATATCAAGATCATGGGTCTGCGGCAGGAAGATGCGATCACGCTCACCCTCTGCGTGCCCATGATCGACCGGTTCTGTGCCGATATGCACGCCTACAAAGAGGCAGTGATCCGGGTGGGCGAAGAGGTGCAGCGGGTCGCATCCGGCATGACGGACCGGAAGGTGGCGGTGGCCATCAACACCGGCGACAACTACGCAAAGGAGGGCGCCATCTTTTTAACCGTAAACGGCACCTCGGCTGAGATGGGAGATGACGGGTCTGTTGGGCGGGGTAACCGTGCAAACGGACTGATTACCCCCCACCGCCCGATGAGCATGGAAGCCACCAGCGGGAAAAACCCGATCAACCATATCGGAAAGATATACAACCTCCTTTCCACCGAGATGGCACAGCAGT
>CAZFXY010000021.1:0-17810 GCA_964523185.1 uncultured Methanoculleus sp. | reverse complement strand
GGTGTTGGTGTTGGTGTTGGTGTTGGTGTTGGTGTTGGTGTTGGTGTTGGTGTTGGTGTTGGTGTTGGTGTTAGGGCAGGTGTTGGCGTTATGGTTGGCGTTGGCGTTGATCCCGGAACCTGCACGGTAAAGTTCACCGGCGTGGTGTTTACATTTCCAACGATGTCGTCTGCAAAGACCCACAGCAGATGGCTGCCGTTTGCAACCGAGGAGAGTGTTGTATTCGGGATGAATGAAACGGTCCCACCGCCATCAAGGGTATACCACCAGGAGAAGAGGTCTGTGTCGGGTGAAATGACCTGCAGGGGAATGTCATGGGTTGTATACGTGGCATTCTCCACCGGTGTTATGACTGTTATACGTGGTGCGGTGGTGTCCACTTCTGCGATAAACGAGACTACCGAACTGTTCTCATTTCCTGAGGTGTCACGTGCACCCACGAGCAGGGAATGGGATCCGTTGGTAAGGGGCGGCAGGAATATGTCAGGTACAAACGTTACGTTTGCCCCGCCATCAAGGGCATACCACCATGTGGCCACATCACTGTCCGGGCTGGAGACGGTGAGGGGCACACTGGCTGCCGGGTAGGTTTCGTTCTCAACCGGTGCATGGATGATGATCACCGGCGCCTCTGTGTCCGGGATGAATGTGTCCACCAGAGGGTGGAAGTCTTCTCCCGGGACGCTCCCCCCGGTGGTATACGGCACCGATGTATCGCCCAGCCCGTCACCGGTGGTATCTGCCCCCGCGTAGTCGTCCCAGAAGTTTCCGGCAATCCACGGCCCTCTGAGGACATTCGTGCCGGATGCGGGGGTCACATTCCATCGGGTGTCTGCGCCCCGGTTCTGTGCATGAATAACCGAATGGTTGAAGAACCGGTTGTCATAGATGAGTGCATCCCGACCGTAGTTTGCAACACCAATACCCTGCCGGGCGGTAAAGTCATTGCCTATTGTGCAGCCGGTCACTATCAGGCGGGCATTGTCTGACCCGGAGTTCCGTATCCCGTATGAGTCATCTGTCTCAGTGGAGTGACCGTTGTTCGTGAATGTGGAATCTTCAATAAAAACATCCGGACAGCTGTACTGGAGGAATATCCCGGTCGGATTATTGGCGGTTGCCGTAGAACGGATTATGTGCAGCCGTTTTGTGCCCGTTGCAAAGATGCCTGCATAGCCGCTGTTACTCACCGCATCCTGCCCGTTTGAATCCGCGTGGGAATCTGCGATGATAATGTCCGCTGATTCCCCGATGAGGATGCCCTGATAGCCATTCCCGTGGGCAGAGACACTGTTCAGGGTGATGTTGTCTGATCGGTAAATAAGGAGAGACTGGGCGTTATTCTCGAGATAAAAGTCCTCTACGGTGATATTACTGCACCCGATGAGTGCCAGATAGCCCGGTGCGGGAGTGAGCGTGGAGTAATTGTATGCCCTGTCTGTCTCCCCCACGATCCAGGAGATGGGTAATCCTTCCACCGTGTTTGTCGTGTCAATGACATTCCGTGACGGTCTGCCGGAGGCATAATTCAGATCGCCTGCATACCCGAACCCGTAGGTGCAGTCTTCAATGGTATTGCCTGTCATCAGGAGATTGTCCGCACTCCCTTCCAGCAGAATACCGTATTTGTGATTCCTGACGGTATTATCCTGAACCGTATTTTTGTCTTCACTGATGTCAATACCGGCAAAATGGTAATCAGAGGGTCCCAGAATGGTATTCTCAGAAACGGTGTTTCCGTCACCTGCAATCCGGATATAGGTTCGGTTCAGAAGGGTATTGTTGGAGAAGACATTCCCGCTGGTATCCTCAATAAGAATCTCACGCCCGTAACTCCCATCCGGGCCCCATGGTGTCCAGTCGGCAGTATCAAAGAGATTATCCTCAAATCGGTTATTGGTTGAATAACTGTCCATGGAACTGGTGCGATACGTGTTTTTGAGGGGATTATAGGCCGTATTTGTTACAGAATTATTGGTGAATGCATTGTTTCGTGCATCATTGAACCAAGCACCACGTCGGGTGGCATTGATAGTATTGTTGTCGATGAGATTGTCATTTGACCCCTGCGTTGCAATGATACCATACCACCCGTCCTCAATCCGGTTGTTGCGGATGATGGTATTGTCTGCATCACCAAAACTCCAGGATGATATGCTCCCGACAGCATATCCGATTCTGATACCCGCAGAATCCTGTGATGAAGAGATGGTCGTATTTTTCCAATGCGCGTCACGGATGTCAAACCCTTCGAGGACACATCCGTCTGCACGAAATGCAAAGACGTCGCCTATCTGGTTGGTGGGGTCATTTGTATTTCCGGTGACCACCGGCCAGTTGATGCCGGTCAGAGTGACCCGGGTTGTGACTTCATGATATCCGGTGTAATTGCCTGCATACACCAGAATGGTGTCTCCATCCACCGATGCGGCGAGTGCAGCAGTGATCGTCTGATAGTCGGCAGGCGGCACAGGAATGTCAGCGTTATCATCATCGACGGTGATAATGCCGTTTGTCTGTGTAATGTGCCCCCCGCTATGAATGGCAGCGTCGTCTGGCGAAATGGAAATTTCAGCTGCCCATCCGCCTGAAATGCCTGCCAGAATTAAAATGAATGCTGCTATGAACCCCAATATTCCCAATCTTAAATGATGAATAATATAATCCCCCTCTGCCCGGCAATCCGGTGTGCAGCAGTCACCGCCCCCACAATCCGGTGTCTGCTATTATGGGGGGAATTGGTGTAATGGGTATTAGCATTTTGGTTTCTGGGGAGGTCGGACAAGGATGGGAGGGAAATATTCCCTGGTGAAGGCCGGGTGGCCTGATGGATTTGTCCGGATCCGGGTCCCCGATTCAGAAGATGGCACCGGCAGTGGCGATGATGATAAGCCTCTCCTATATTTTCTCCCTTTTTTGAAGATCGGGCCGGGACCAATAAGAACCATTTTGTGCATGAACACGTGAATGGCACCGTTCGCAGAGGGTAATAAGATTGTCCGACCGGTCATTGGTAGGATCACCATCCCGGTGATGGATGTGGAGATACTCTTCAGCGCCGCAATGCCTGCACCGGTGTTCATCCCGTATCAGAATGACTTCCCTGAGCTGTTTCCATTCCTTTAGCCCGTATTTGTCCCGCACCGTGACTGAGATGCCATGGCGGCGGCAGATGAGACCTGTGCCGTTTCGCTCAGCATAGGGACAGGTATAACAGAGGCGCCGATAGGCATTCAGCCCGGGCCTGTCCCTGCAGGGTGGAATGCCTCCGGTGCGAAACGAAGAGAGACTGCGCTGGAACTCAATTGCCTGTTTTATCCGGGCCATATCTGTAGTGATACGGTACCGAAAGTATTCCTTAAAAATACGATCCGTGCGGGGCGAAAGTTTCAGGGGTTGTATGGGATGGGTGCGGCATCGGGCTTCTCCGGCCGGAAATCTTCATGAATTTTCCCGTCACGAAGGTGGATAATCCTCTCAAAGTATTCCCTGTGCCAGTTCTCATGGGAGACCATGATGATGGTCAGGTTCATTTTGTGATTAATGTCCCGGAATAAATCAAGCACCGCCCGTGAATTAGTGCTGTCCAGATTGGCGCAGGGTTCGTCTGCAAAGAGAATCTCGGGGGAGTTGATGAGCGCCCGGGCAATTGCCACCCGCTGCTGCTCTCCTCCTGACAGTTCAGACGGGAGATGTCTGATCCGGTCCCCCAGACCGACCTGGCTGAGAAGATCTCTGCTGCGCCGGGAGTATGACTCCCTTTCCTCCCCGCGTGCCATCGCGACAAGAGAGACATTCTCCTCTGCTGTGAGTTCAGGCACCAGTGCATAGTCCTGAAAGATAAATCCGAATCGGGATAGACGAAACATTCCCTTTTCTGCTTCAGAGAGGGAGACGACATCCCTGCCGTCGATGGTAATAGTTCCTTCGGTTGGCGGTTCAAGCAGGCCGAGCATATGGAGGAGGGTGGATTTTCCGGACCCTGATGACCCGGTGATGCCCACGAATTCACCCTTCCTGGCCGAAAAAGATACCCCGTTGATTGCCCGGACCTCAACGGTTCCCATCGTGTATATCTTTCTGAGGCCTTCTGCCCGGATGTACTCATCCACCGCGAATCGCCTCCAGAATCCCTTCGTTTGTCACGCGCCAGGCAGGGATGTACCCTGCGACGGCAGATGAGACAAAGAGCAGTGTGGTATTCTCGATGATCATCGCCCATGTCACGAAGGGTGTTATATCGCCCTCCGGGAGTTCAATCGGGTAGGTGGTGAAATAGAGGATTATCGTGCCGATGAGAATGGATCCTACGATGGCACCTATCAGGCAGATGAAGATTACCTGCATTACATAGGAGTTGATGATGATGCTTTTCTTCAGGCCGATTGCCTTGAATATGCCAATCTGTTTGCGGTTGTTGAAGGTCTTAATCGTGGTCATGATAAAGATGAGCACCACGGCGATGACAAGGCTTCCCAGCACACTGATCATGTTGATGATGGCGAAGGATTCAATCGATTCACTCACCACATCGGGCAGTGCCTCTTCCCATGTCTGTACGTTCTCTCCGACACCAAACTGAAGGATCCGTTTTTTTACAAGCGGTATATCTTCGGCTGAGGCGGTCTTTACCAGCACCTCGGTTGCCCGTGCCCCGCCTGACCCCGTGACAGCATCCATCTCATCTTTTGTCACAAAGACCATGTAATCTGCCTGGTATGATTTGGTGGTGAAGATTCCCTTGATGCGGTATTCCTTAACGACACCATTTGCATACCGGACAATAACTGAATCCCCGACGGTGGCGCCACCGAGAGATGCATAGTAACCTCCGGCGTCACCATCCGTGGTGCCTGCCACCAGACTGCCGACGAGGATCTGGTCGCGGTCTCCGCTGCCCAGAAAATCCCCTTCTTTGACGTTTTTATGAAAGAGGGTGACTTCCGTCTCATCCCGCGGATTAAAGGCATCTATTTTCATTGCAACGGTCTTATCCCCGAAGTCTATCGATCCTGCCATGGGATAGCGTGCAGAGGCCCTCACCACACCCGGCACCCGGTTTACTGTTGCAAGGAGTGTTTCCACATCATCGATATACCGGACATCTTCCGGCGGTCTGATGATGACATCTGATGACATGTAATCGATGGTCTGCTCATTGAAGAGTTCCATTGCCCCCATAATCACCGACGGGAGAAAGATCATATTGGTGAGGACCAGGGCAATGATGATGATGTACATGACATTTCTGCCCCTGCCGCCCCGCTGGAGGGAGCGGGCCGCAAGGAAGGCCGATACTCTCAGATCGTTAAACATTACCTATGCCTGCCCGCTCTTCTTCCGGTATATGAGGAAATAATAGGCGCTGCCTGCCGCAAGAATCAGGACGATTAGAAATCCCACGATTGCTGCGGTTGAATTACTGGTCTTCACCGGGAGGGTGAGGTTAAATGATTCCGTATGTATGCCCCAGTCGTCCTCCCAGGTGACGGTCAGGGTATGGGGATAGTCTCCTCCTTTCCCGCTGTCAAGAGAGAATACCGCGGGAGCATCGTTGTTCGGTTTTATCTTGCCGATGTATGCCTCTTTTATCCCTGCAAAAGGGAGGTCTGTTTTTGCGGTGGTTCCGATGGCCTCATCGGTGCCCGTATTTTCCAGGCGGATGGTCATCTCAAAGGGCTCTCCCCCGGAAACCCTGGCCGGTTCGGTGCGCACTGATGCAATTGAGAGTTCGGCGTGCCCGTGGACATCAAGAGTGAGGGAGTCCGTCTGTGCCACCGGCACGCCGTCCACCACAGCATAGGTAATTTCAAGCGGTATCTTCTGCACACTGTTCTCCAGCTGCCGACTGGTTACGAGACTGACCGCAATCTCTTCTGATGCGCCGGGTGCAAGCGACTCCATATAGAAGGTTCCGGTCCCCAATGGCCCGATGGAGGGGTTATCGTCTGCAATCCGGATGCGGATATCTGAGGCAGCACTTCTGCCGCTGTTTGTGATAATCACCTTGCGGTGGACGGTGTCTCCCGGCACCACGTATCTGGTATCATCCTGTGTTACAACAAGCATTGCCGTGCTGAGGGTTGCTATCGGCATATTCACATTCACGGGCACCGGGTAAGTGAGCCCTTCTGCACCCCGTACCCGCACGCGAAGGACCGGGAAGTAGATGCCTGCCTCTTTTGGAGCCTGAATCAGAAAAGAGAGGGTGACTTCCTGTCCCGGACCAAGGTCGCCAGTGAACTGTGAGTTCCCGCCGAGGACTTTGATGTCATTTCTGCCGTCTAAAAAGACACTTGTTATCGTTGGGTTAAAATCCGTCTGCGTGGTGATCTGCGCGTCGGATTCGGTTGCTGTTGACGTCTGAGCGGTATTTTTTAGAACTACCGTGATCATACCGGTATCTCCGGGCATCAGGACGGTCGGTGTGACTGTGCTCTCTGTCGCCATGACTGTCGGTTCATAGAGCCCACCGGCTGCAACTCCTGCCAGTACTGCGATGCAGATGCAGAGCACGCACACATATTGTATGATTCTGTAGGTTTTCGGTTTGGTATTCACACAGCCACTCCCGTCTGGTAATATACCTACGGTAACATTACGCAATTATAAAAAATGATGGTGATTTTTGTGCGCTTTTGAGTAATGTGTTGCATAGTATTGTTTAGATAACCGCGAAAAAAAGATGGTTTAACGGGAAAAAAGATCGATACTCTGAATGAGGCTATGGGTTTTGTCATACGGTATGTGATTATCCGGTCGGAACGCAAAAAATACATGGCAAGCATCACACACTTCACCAGGCAAACATGTGGGTATAACAGTATATATGTGGATGGTGCACTCAGAGAATGAATGAGTTGAATCTGACTGATTTCCTGGTGATAATCCGGATGCATTCCCCGAAATGCTCCTGTATGCGCTCTTCCAAAGTAATTTGAATGCCGGGAGAGTACATATACCTCATTGGAGAGAGGCGGAGAGGGATTCAAGCTGGTATCAGGGAGATTCAGAAATGGATGAGGATTATTCAGCAGACCGCCGGCGTCTCATGATAGAGATCCAAACAGAGATTAACGATACTGACCGGAGGATCTCGGAATATCGCAACGTACAGGGGGCTGGAAAATATGCACTGACTCTGATGTTTTTTGCATTCATTATCAATGTCATTTTCTTTATAAAACTGCCAAACTACGGTATTTTCTGGGTGGTGGCGGCATTCCTTCTTCTGATGGGTAATCCGCTTATTCTGATGCTCCCCACCGAAAAAGCGGATCTTGCATTTTTGTTAGACAAAGGAAACGAAAATTTCACTGACCTTTTGCGTGATGTGGCAGCAAGTGCAGGCACGGCGGTTAAACATGAACGCAAGCTCTATGCAGAAACGCTCTGGAACCTCTTTTTTATTAATTGTCAGCCAATTGCTCCCGGTATTATTCTGCTTTTTTCTGTCAGTATCTGTCTCTCTCTTCTCGGACTTTTCACCGGATTCTTTGAACTCCGATCAGTGGTAATACTCATTGTCCAGTCTCTTGCGATAATTGTTTTTTACCTGGGGGTATTGAAGATCAAACCCTATTCTCCCGGTTTTTTCTCTGGTATTCTCGGGATACGAACAGATATCTCACGAAGCCTGGACCAGGGCATTGCAAAGGGCATGAAGCTCATTTTTGTCATGGCGTTTTTAGCGGCCATATCGGGGGTGCTGCTATTGGGCGTTCTGCTTTTTCCAGGCCAGTCACTATTCAGTGTGATGAGAATTGAAGGATTTGTAGCCTTCGGACCAAATGTTATTCCTTTGCTTATGATATTTCTCTCTCAGCTTCTGGTTGTGCGCTACTTTCAGGGAATATACAGCAGAAGACTGGTGCTTGAGGTGTCCGGATATAACAAAGAGGTCCTGCAACATATCCTGCTCAGTGGTGTTCAGGCACTTCCGGACGCTCCTGCTGAGGACGCCCGAAATAAACTCGAGACCCTCAGTAAGGCATACACCCGGCTGCATATGTTCAAAGTGGACGATCAGGCGTTTGCCGGATATTTTCCGGTGTGGATGATCGTCCCCAACCTCGATGTAATAATAACGCGGACACCCCAAAAAAAGAGACCTCGGGGATGATGTTACCTTTCATCCCTGAGCATGATGTTACCTTTCATCCCCGAGCATGATGTTACCTTTCATCCCCGAGCATGATGTTACATTTCATCCCTGAGCATGATGATGACGCCGTAGTTATAGGGCTTCGTGGGATTGATCTGCATTCCGTCTTTTAACCCGACGACATCGAGGGGATATGACTTCTTATTCATCGGAAATACACGGTCTGTCATGGATTTATAGGGAATGCCTGATGATATGACGTCGTGATAGGATGTGATGGTAAAGTCCTTGGGCACTGCTGCATAGTTGTAGGCAAACGCGACGATAAAGAGATTGTCCCCGTCACTTCCCATATTGCTCCCTGTCCCCATGGCATCAATATCGAGGCTGACATAGACGCCCAATACATTGCTCATTGCCTCTGCCCGGATGTCTGTCTTGTAGTCCGGTACACCGGATGATGTAATGAAGATAGGATCGGTAACGGCCCATGTCTCTTCCACAGTGGGAGTTGGGGTGATGACCGGCGTTAGCTCAGGCGGCTTATCTGTTGTGGTACATCCGCACATGAATGCAATGAGGATAAGTGCGAGTGTGAGAATGGCGAACGGCCTTTTTTGATTCATAGTAGAGATCTTTCATGAGATATATACTATGTTGGTCCCGTGGATCTGGTGCGCTCTTCCCATACGTTTAATATTCATCTGTAACTAAATTGACTATCTAATGTCATCCGGAGAATATCCCACTGCAACGGTTAACGGAAAGGAGATCCCGTACGACCCAGACGTCCTCAGGAAGGTTCAGGAACACCCATGCTACAGCAAAGATGCATGTCATAAATTTGGCAGAATGCACATTGCCGTTGCGCCAAAATGCAACATTCAGTGCAATTACTGTGTCCGCGACTTTGACTGCGTCAATGAGAGCCGCCCCGGCGTCTGCAGTAAGGTGCTTTCTCCTGAAGAAGCCCTTGTGCTGGTTCGCGAGGTGATGAGTAAGTTTTCCTACATCAAGGTTATCGGTATTGCCGGACCTGGCGAGCCGCTTGCAAATGAGGAGACCTTTGAGACGCTTCGTTTGCTCAAGGAGGAATTTCCCGTTCCCATCAAGTGTCTCTCCACAAACGGGCTGATGCTTCCTCAATCCATGGATCTCCTCGAAAAGTATGATGTCGGTAACATTACCGTGACCTGCAATGCGATAGATCCGGCAATCGGTGAAAAAATATACTCTCATGTGGAGTGGGAAGGAAAGAAACTGCACGGGCGTGAGGCAGCCGAACGTCTTCTTGCCCAACAGTTGAAGGGTATCGAGATGGCAGTGGAACGCAAGGCGTTTGTCAAGATAAACACGGTGCTTATTCCCGGTATCAATGATCACCATGTCATTGATATCGCAAAAAAGATGGGGGAGATGGGGGTGTATACCTTTAATATCATCCCTGTTATTCCGCAGTATAAGTTTGCCCACATCACCCCGCCCACCCTTGCTGATAAGAAGACAATGCATGATGCCTGTGCTCCGTATGTCCGCCAGATGCGGCATTGCGCACGTTGCCGATCTGATGCCATAGGAAAACTGGGGAAAGACGTGCAGGATGAGATATACCGGAATTGTAATATGCTGTAATTTATCTCCTATATTTTTTGATTCTATTTTAGGTTTTATTTCCGGATATCTTTGATTATATCTAAGCAATCAGTTATTCGTATGACATGTAATGGAAACACAGTTTTTGGTGATAGAAGGAGTCTTTTTTAGGCAAAGGTTAAATGTGATTTAAATACATGATTACATGTCAGATGTAATTGGAGGTATCTGGGCTCATGTATATTCCGTCGTCATCTATTCGTGACATTCTTGCTGCCGCAACGTCTCTGTGCACCAGTCCGAACGATATTTTTACGATATTCTTTGCCGATACTGACGTTCCGGATATTGAAGAGCTGCAGAAAGAGCTGACCAGGGCAGGAATTCGGTTTATGGGGGGGATTTCACCCGGCCTCATTGTCGGAACAACTCTCAGGGACTCTGGTGCGTTACTCCGTCGATATACCTGCGCTGCAGGGCCGTTTGTTGTCCCTGATTATGTAACAGAGGATATCCCGCGTGGCATTATTCTGGATATGGAAATGCCGTCTGCAGGAAAGAGTGTTACCGTGATGATGTATTTTCCCGGTCCGGGTTCTTCTTCGCACTTTCTCCGGCAGATATATGGAATGTTCGGGAATGGGGTGACCTACATTGGCTCCGGGATGGGGTATGAGGATGGTATCCGCAGACCCTGTGTATTTTCAAATGAGGTGTTCTCAGATAGTACTGCTGTCTTTGCAGTCCTTTCTGCAGACTGCACGGTTTCAGCCCGGCATGGTTTTATTCCTATTTCGGATCCAATGATATCAACTGCAACAGATCAAAATTGTGTGCTGGAGATTAACTGGAAAAATCCACGGGATGAATTTTTCACGGCGATAGAAGAGGAAGGCCTGAGAGAATATCCCGATAAAACTCCGGAAGAATACATTGCATACTATCCGATTGTGCTTGAGACAGATTTCCCGGAATCCGTCTGCAGGGCGGTGCTGCAAATCGCGCCCGATGGATCACTGGTATGTGGGAGTGATGTGCCTGAGAATGCAGTATTTCGTGTTGCGAAATATTCGTATGCGTCTCTGCTGGAGGCAGCCTCTTTTGCTGCAGATACTGCAACTGCAGATATGCAGGAGAGGCCTGCGTTTCTGTTTCTGATTGACTGCATTTCCCGGAAATGGATCACCGGTGAGAAATACCACTGTGAACTGGAAGCAGTGGAACAGGTCATATCCCATAAATCAGCAGGCATTCAGATGGAGGGGATTCTGTCATTAGGGGAAATCAGTTCAATGGGGACAGGGATGCTTGAGTGTTTGAATTTTACCTGTGTTGTCGGACGGTTTTATGAGGGGGAATCAGGTGACTGACGTCTCTAAAAATCTGTCCATCGTCAATGAACTTGCTTTTTCCATAGGAAATTCCCTTAATCTAAAGGAGAACTGTGATGCATTCTGTACGATTCTGTTGGCCCGGAAGAATTATTCATTCATCTCGCTCTGGCTCAGGAATGATGTACTGAATAACGGGGAGGCCGCAGGAGAGGCAACGTGTGTGTATGCCTATCCTCAGGTAATGGCGGACCGTATGACGCTGCCTGCTGACCACTTGCTCTTCACCCTCTTTAATGATGGAAAACCGGTGTCATACGCTGCCAGAGATTCCGTGTTTTCATCGCTCATAACGGAAAAGCAGATTCAGGGAGGGGCATATGCACTGTATCCTCTGGGAGATTTCGGCGTCCTGAAAATGTATGCCCAGAACAGGGATGAGGCATTCAGTACGGAAGAAATAGCCCAGTTGCGCAATGTGATACAAAAATTTGCTGTCTCTGTCCGTGGTTGCCTCTCCCACCAGGCATTGGTTGATGAAATCCGTGAACGAACTCTTGTGGAAAAACGCCTGCAGGATTCAAAAAAAGCTTTGCAGTCTTTTATTGACAGCATCCCTGAAATATCCGCACTGATCGGAAGAGATGGATCTGTTATTGTTGCCAATACCGCTTTTTTCCAGATTCATTCCTTTCTCAGGGATGCAAAAGCTGACTCGAATATTCGGGAACGCTTTACGTCACTGATGAGGTATTTAATGGATGGAGTGTCCCATGTTCTGGAAACGGGAGTGCCTGAAATTATTGAAGCAGAGATGGACGGACGTGCAACTGAAATGCACATGACTCCGGTCATTGGCAGCACCGGGGAAACAGATGCTGTTGCCATCTTTACCATTGATATTACGGAACAGAAGAAAGAGATGCTGGCACAGTTGCGAAAGAGCGAACAACAATTCCGTGAACTTGCTGATTTCATCCCAATAATCCTCTTTGAATGTGATGCTGCAGGCACGCTGACATTTGGGAATCAGGCAGCGCTTTCATCCCTGAAGCTACCACCTGAAATGAGGGGGTCAGGTATCGATATCAGGGACTGTGTTGTCCCTGAAGACATCAGCCGCGTTGAGAATAAAATTACTGAGATTGTGTCGTCAGGAGGTCAGGTACGGGGTATGCAGTTCACCGTCCGCCGCACCGATGGAACCACATTCCCTGCACTGGCCAACAGCAGTTCGATTCTTCGCGATGGCAAGTTAATGGGTATACGTGGGGCCGTAATTGACATCAGTGACCAGGTGAGGGCAGAAGAAGCCCTTAGAAGAACAAACCTGCAACTATCTCTGTTGTCTTCTATCACCCGGCATGACATCCTGAACCAGGTGACTGCAATGTTGCTTTACAAGGAACTCCTTTCAGACACCATTGCAGCGGGAGAACCTGTTGGTGCAGGGTATGTGTCAGCCATATTTGATAGTGCAGAGACCATTGAACGGCAAATTTCCTTTTCACGGGATTACGAGTCTATCGGGATAGAGAAGCCCAGATGGCAGCCGGTTTATGCTGTTGTTGCAAAAGTCTCACGGTACACTGAACTTTCTGCGCTTGATGTGTCATGCACGACGGGGGACTTGGAAATCTATGCAGACGTTCTCTTTGAGAAGGTGGTTTTCAACCTGATGGAAAACAGTCTCAGACATGGGTTCAGTGTCTCCTCAATGATGGTCACCTGGGTGCCTGGTGTGGATGGTGGCGGCACGCTTCAGTTTGCTGATGATGGTGTCGGGGTGCCTGACGGGGAAAAAGAACAAATCTTTGAGAAAGGTTTTGGTTCAAATACCGGGTATGGTCTTTATCTTATCCGTGAAATACTGGGGCTTACTGATATCAGGATTGAAGAGACCGGCACGGTGGGCGAGGGGGCGACCTTCTCACTCACGATTCCCCCGGGTGCCTGCCGGAACTATTCTCCTGATGTATGACACACACTTTCACCCCGCCTCCCCCGTGAATTCATATGCCCTCGGGGCCGCATATGTGCATATGCAGCAGAATGGTATACAGCCTGCGGAGTACTGTGAACGGGGGGCTCTCTCGATGGTTACAGCGCCACGGGTTGTTCTGGAAGAAACACTTGCCGCCCTGCTTCTGCGTGAACCCGGCGGTGCAGTGGTCATTACCTCTGGGCGGTCGCGTGACAGAGTTTTTGTGGAGATAGCAAAGAGGCGTCCGGGCACATCAGCCATCTGTTCCGGAAGTCCGTCACAGCTTAGAAACAGTGTTCGGGCGTGCAATGCGTCGCTTATTATCGTTGTGCACGATCCTGAATGGTATGAACATGATGAAGAGAGCGCTGCCCGCACCGCAGCGATGCTGCGGGAATATGCATGGTCATGTGCAAATCGCATGGCAATTCTGGCCCGGCCTGGTGACGCAGATCTGGATGTAATGTGGCCGTATGCCGGTCGGTACCTCTTTATCGAACATGAGGGTGAACGGAAGAACGGGCGGATCACCAATGACTGCCAGCTGACACTTGATGCAGGTGGTGATGCGTCGGGGTGAAAGGCTGTTTGCGGTGGTGCAGATGCGTGCCCTGTTTCTCTCTCCCCCTTGTCTCTTTCATATGAACCGGCGTCCTTATCCGCCGGATGTGAGCCGTTTTCCCGTGGCTGTGCAGGTGCTGCCCAACCCCATTTCCACGGTTCCTTTTTTTGGCAGCATTGTCACAAAAGAGTGTTGCTTCCACATTGGTGGGGATGCATACACCAAAGCGGATTTTTTTAAAAAGGTATGAATAAAGTGATGAAATAGGTATGAAAAAGGTATAAAAAATGTGGTGAAAAAGGTATGAAAAAATGGGAGTAATCTCAGATAAAACGCGGTTTTAAAGAGAGATTCTTTGGTGTGTAGATTTTCCGTGCAGGCTTGCCTGCCGTCACCGCGGAGATCTTCTCTATCAGAGCTTCCGGTGTCATCTCTTCCTTGTAGGGTTTCTTTGGCTGTGAATCCTTTCGGATCGTCACGGTGAGTAAGCCGGATTCAGCCTCGGAATCACCGACAATTGCTACGTATGGCACCCAGTCCATACCTGCTTCCCTGACCTTTTTACCGACCGATTCTTCGCGGTCGTCAATGTCACAGCGGATGCCTGCCCTTGTCAGGATGTCGCATACCTCGGTGGCGTAGGGGATATGGCGCTCGGCCACCGGCACGACACGTGCCTGTGTCGGGGAGAGCCATACCGGAAACATTGGGACATCCTGCGTTGCCGTCTTCTCTAAGAGGGCACAGATCACCCGCTCAATCGAGCCGGTGGGTGAACAGTGAATGATGGGCGGGTGGACTTCTCCTTCATCGGTGAAGTATTTGATATCAAAGCGTTCTGAGGACTCTACATCAATCTGAACGGTTGGGTTCTCAATAGGGCGTCCCTGTCCGTCAATTGCTGCAAGATCCACCTTTGCCACCCAGTAGTGCACACGATCAGAGAGCAGTTCAATGAGCATCGGCACAGCGGATGTCTTCACGATGCCTTTGACCCATTCTTCATGCTCTTCGTAAAATTCCTCTGTGCAGCGGAAGACGCCCGCAAGCGGGGTCTCAATATCGCGACCGGTCTGCCAGCCGATCATCATCTGCTCTTCAAAGCAGGAGAGCGTCTGTTCCATATCAAGACAGAGGGTATGCATGTCCGGCATCGTAAACGCGCGCAGACGTTTCAGACCGATGCACTCACCCTTCTGCTCGTGGCGGAAGGAGTAGGTGGAGAGTTCGTACATCTTCATCGGGAGCGTGTTTGGCGAGATGTGCATGTCGTGCATGATAGAAAACATCCCGAAACAGGCAGCAAACCGGAGCATCATGTTGCGGTTGCCTGATTTGAACCGGTACTGACGTTCGCCGAATTTTCCTGCGTGTTCGTTAATCGCCGGGTTGTCAAGATCGTACATCACCGGTGTCTCAACCGGCATGCCGCCATAGTCGAGCACCAGTCCGAGGACATAATCGCTGAGCAGGTCACGGACGATTTTGCCACGGGGCATCCAGCGGTGGTTTCCGACATCAGACAGGGGTTCATAATCAACGAGCTCCTTTGCCCGCATCAGCTCACAGTGGATCGAGTCGCCGGGTGCTTCAGCAGCCGTCCCGGTTTCTTTTTTGACCAGTTTCCCAAATGGCGTATCATCTGCATACTTCGCCGGGTCTTCCCGGGCCCCATCAGGGGTGAGGACAAAGAAGGTGTGGGTGACCTGTTTTTTCTCTGCCTTCTCTTGTGTGTCTTCCGGAGTAATCGTCCGGGAGAGTTCAGAGAGAGGATGGCCCTTGCAGGAGAGCGTGAATGCCTTGTACCATCCGAACGGTGCGCGTTTGACCGTCATCCCTTCCTTTTGAGAGCAGAGCTCCTCGATTGTGCTCAGTGCCTGAACCGCCGCTTTGGGGGATGAAAGGTCACTCGAAAGGTGGGCATACGGATAGATCATGATGTTCGTCGTGCCGAGTTTCTCGGCCGCCCCAAGAATCTCCGCTGCAGTCTTTGCCGCAACGCCCGGGATATTCTCTTCGTCCGGCGCTTCAACAGCACAGAATGCTGTCAGTGCCTCTTCAAGTCCGTCGGCCGGTACAATGTTCTCTTCTGCTACCGGTGTCTTTTTCAGGGCTTCGTATGTTATCTGGTCGGAATGAATCAGCAAAATCCGCATGGTAGATACTCCTCTTTATATATATCGCAGATAGCGTTTTGTTCTGTTTCGTCATTAGGGTATGGATTCCCGCTACTCCGGTTCATCTGACATTCTCATGGTATCGTGAGAGCGTTGCCTGTCGCTGGTTGAGATATTTTGCATCTTCTTTTGAACCGTATGGCTTCTCTGCACGCTCTGTTGCATAAAAAACAAGCTGACCGATTGGCATTCCTGCATAGAGACGAACCGGGCGGCGGTTTGCATTTGATATTTCCAGTGTTATCGTCCCGGAAAACCCGGCATCGATCCACCCACCGGTCTGGTGCAGGGCAATACCCAGGCGCGCAATGCTTGATTTTCCTTCGATGGTGGCCACGATGTCATCAGGCAGTGAGACACATTCATGCGTCTCTGCCAACAGGAACATGCCAGGAGGAACATCAATGTATTCTGCATGCTTCTCGTTTACGTGGGACGTAACGGAATCCTGTTCGTATGGGTCGATAATGTCATCAGAGTCTTCATACCATACAAAATGGTCACCCAACCGGATGTCAATTGAATTGGGCTGAATAAACTTCGGATCAAACGGGTCGATTTTGATAAATCCCCGCTCAATGCGGTTCTGTATTTGCCAGTCAACGAGAATCATAATACCTGATAGAAAATGGGGTGTGAGCGGTATTTATGGTATCGAGATGAACAGGCCGTTCGTGTCACGTCCGCTCAGAACCACTTCGCACACTCCCGGTGGGTAAATGTTCATTTTCCATGGTTTTGCCCTCTTTAATGTGCCACTCGGCACGGCGGATGATCCCATGGAGAATGGTCACCTCCCGTCCGGTAAGCAGGGTGCGCCCAAAGATTCGGCGCATCATCGTCATGGTATTTGCCCGCTTGTATTCCCGGTGATCGACGAGATCCAGAAATTCGTCGATATGGTTGTAGAAGGCATCCATCTCGCAACGTGAAGCGGTGATGTACTCTCCCCGCGGGAGGTGTGCAAGCTCATAACACAGAATGCCGACTGCATGAGAGATGTTTACAATCGGGTAGACCGGTGATGTGGGAATGGTGCAGATAACATCACATTGGCGGATTTCATCATTGGAAAGGCCCCAGTTCTCTCTGCCAAAGAGAATGGACACTCTGCCGTCAACAGGCGCAACAATATCCCGTAGTTCTCCTGGGGTATAATAGGGCATGCGCATGGCATGGGATATGGTCTTTGAAAGTTCCCCGGTTGTTCCGACAAGCATATTGGACTCTGCAATCACGTCATCGAGTGATGCTGCAATGACTGCCGATTCCAGCACGTCTGTTGCATGGGAGGCGCGGGCAGTTGCCTCAATCCCCATCTTAGGTGGATTGATCAAAACAAGCCGGGTAAACCCGAAGTTCTTCATCACCCGCGCGGTAAACCCGATATTCCCTTCGTATAGGGGTTCAACAAGGACTATTTCAACCTCTGGCATGGTTATTGTCTACTCTTTTTTTCAGTGGACTGCTTTCACGGTTGCCTTAAGCGCAGAAACCCCATCATCATAGACGGCGTTGCCGACGACGATGGTGTCTGCATATCGGCTCATTTCAGCAGCTTTCTCTGCATTATTGATCCCGCCGCCGTAGAACAGGCGGGCGTCAGAGACTGCCTCTGCTGCTGCGGCCACCACTGCCGGGTTGCCATACATCCCCGAATATTCGATATATACCACGGGAAACGAGAAGTACTGGTCTGCTACTTCGGCATACGCGGCGACATCGGTTGCTGAGATGTCACACATGGCACTCGTTACTTTCCCGACAGATGATGCCGGATTCAGGACAATGTAGGCCTCAGGCACCACTTTTGACCAGTCTACGCGGGTGTGCTTTACCCACCACTGGTGTTTTCCTACCATCCAGCGCGTATCTGATGTGTTGAGCACGCTCGGTACAAAAAGACCATCCACGTCATCCATGAGAACTGCTTCCGGCCCGGCAGGTTCAACAACGATAGGCAGACCATACTCCTTTACCTGTGCCAAAAGGTCCCGCAAATTTTCCCGGGTTACATTCAGTGTCCCTGAGAGCATCAGGGCGTCTGTTCCACTTGTCG
>CAZFXY010000020.1:0-17908 GCA_964523185.1 uncultured Methanoculleus sp. | reverse complement strand
AGAACCGACACTCCCATCTGAGCGATTTCGGTTCTCCATCAAAATCTCGGACAACAATATACAACATCAGGAGAGATAAACCCTCGCATTTATGTGTATTGTTATTATATGACGCCCTGCACCTACCAGAAAAAAACCGGCAGTTACAGGACATCTATTCCTATAGTATCCGTATGCCTGCAGAGCAAACAGAAGCACTACAGCCCCCGATTGTCTCAGTCATTCGACCTAACAAAATAGCACTCAAGGGGATATAAAGATACTGATATTATTTACACTATTCATCCAAATTACCTCACGAAACACCAGACATACAGATAATTCCACCAAATGCCATGCAGAAAAAACCAAATCGCGCAGATAATGCAAAAAAAGACAATGGATGAACAGATTCGGAACTAAAAATAGGTTTAAAATCCGGGTAACTCAATTGCGTCGGTGGGAAAGTTCCTCAAGCACATCGTTGAGATCTTCACCGGAAGCGCGCAATGCCAGCAGGATGTGAAACAATAAATCGGCAGCTTCTTCAACCGTACGTTCAGACAACCCGTTTTTCGCTGCGAGAATAAATTCGGTTGCTTCCTCTCCCACCTTTTCAAGGGCCTTATCCATCCCCTTCTGGTGAGTAAGAATAGAAACAACATACGACCCTTCCGGACGTTCTTCCATTCTCTGATTTATCGTGTTCCACACGTCAACAATGACTCCGGCATCCATATCATTCACCCTCTACGATAATATCTGAAATTTCTGCATTATACATACGTCGGCACAGGAGTCGCAGTTTTTCCACATTACAACCGCCCCTGCCGATTGCAATACCCAGATCGCCTCTTTTTTTTATCACAACACGGGTTTTATCAGTGTCCAAAACAGCCTCTGTCTTCAGCACATCAATCGGCCGGAGAGTGTTTCTGACAAATTCATCAAGAGAATCACCCTCCTCAACCATTTCGATGCGTCTTCCTAGAACTCGTTGCATTCGGCGGATATTATCCCCGTTTTTTCCAATCGCAAGACCCATATCACCTTTTTTCACCACATAGATGATTCGGTCAAATGCATCATCCACGATACAGTCAATTGCAATAGATTTTGTAAGAATTCGGAGTTCTTCAATATACCTGCGTTCTTTAAAGCCTATGATATCATGCATCAATTCGTCGGTGTAATATTTTTCCTATAATGCAATAAACCCCATGTTTCAATCAAAGGTACATGATTTCGGTTGAAATAGCCAGTAAGTTTATTATTTCGCATCAAACCAGTTATTCTATGTACGGGAAATACAAAGTCCCATTTGAATATTCTGACGACACCATCACACTCTCCATCACAGAAGACGGAGATTTTTTCAAATATATCCGACAAATAGAAAACGAAAAAAAGGAACAGAAAACGCTTCTGACAACAGAGAATGCCACTGTTGCCATCAACCCGATTGAACCCGTAAATCTTCCGAAGCAAATCACCCAGTACCTTGAGATTGGATTCACCCCGGTTCTCATCGAACCCGAAGGGCT
Organism: uncultured Methanoculleus sp.; assembly: GCA_964523185.1. Classification (GTDB taxonomy): domain Archaea; phylum Halobacteriota; class Methanomicrobia; order Methanomicrobiales; family Methanomicrobiaceae; genus Methanogenium. The sequence continues at coordinate 16,385 of CAZFXY010000020.1, read as the reverse complement.
CAAGGCCATATATATTCGATTTCCTGTCGAAATAGGAGTAATTGTCTTTGGCAAGAAAAAAATGGAAGCAGTCGACATCTTTTCGTTTGGCCCTCAGAAATATTCGCTATATGGGCCTCCAGCAGGCGGGGCCATCACCAAATATTACGCCAGCGATATTTACTCATCCCCCCCGGAATCCAACCGCCACCATACCGGCATCCTCCGTCTGGAAATCGAAAATAAAACCCTTGAATGGGCTAATATCAGCAGAACCGTCCTTGACGGATATAGCATGAAGATCTATTATGGTCCATATGTATCCATGTGTGCACGCATGATAATACATTCACCAACAGACGCTGAAACTGAATTTATCCGCAACCCGGCTGCATCTGACTTTCAGAAGTCAATCGAAATTTATCACACCCGCAGCCTGTCTTCGTTAAAAAATACCTATTCCATGGAATGGGGGTACTGACGAATGACCAGCATCATCAATTCCACACTTGCGAATGAATCATCACTATTTGCGTACCCCCTTTATGGCGAAACCACGGTGAGTGACCTCCTTTGGTTCGTAATTATACTCATTCTCGCAGTCATCATCGCCAAAATAATCACACTCAACCTTACCCGTTTTCTTAAAAACCGTATTCCGAAAAATGATCTGAACCTCATCAGCAAGGTTGCGTACTGGGTGATTTTTTCTATGGGTTTTTTGCTGGCCCTCCCCTACCTCGAGGTAGACCTCTCCGGGCTCTTTGTTGCAGGAGGAGTTGTCGGTATCATCATCGGATTTGCAGCACAAAGCGTCTTTGCAAATTTTATCTCCGGAATCTTCCTCATCTTTGAACAGCCCCTGAAATTTGGGGACAATGTACTCATCGAAGACACCCTCATCGTTGTTGAAGACATCCGAATCTTTTCTACTATTGGAAGGACCTTTGAGGGCATTTATGTCCGGATACCCAATGAGAAGATATTCACCACCACCATCACCAATTATGTAGCAAACACTGCACGCCGGTTTGAATACAGTGTGGGAATCCGCTATCAGGATGATGCTGCGCGTGCGATAGATATAATCAAGGACCTCATCGAAAAGGAACCATTTTGTCTGAAAAATCCTGGCCCCTCGGTATATGTGGATCAACTGGCATCAGACGGGGTGATAATCAAAACGCGCATATGGGCCCCATCGGGGATCTGGTGGGACGTCAGAACAACCATGCTCTGGAGGATTAAATGCGCAATTGAAGCAGAGGGAATGGAGATACCATTCCCCCAACGCACAATATGGGTGAATCCAACAGACGTAGAGAAGACGCCATTCAAACCTATCCCCGATAAGGATCAGGCCGCACCAAAAAATCTGAGGGCATGTAAGCCACCCTGGCCTGAACCAGAAAATAACTATCCATACAAGAGCACCGAATTTAACGGCTCGTATGACTCACAAAAAGAGCGATAATACTGAATTAGATATCTACATTCAGTTTTCGGCAGACAATATCCACAACACCGTTTTTTATGCCAAATGTGCACTCTTCCGGAAGGATCGGAGACGGAAGAGGCACTTCAAATTCACGACCTTCTATGGTCACCTTCACTTCCTCTTCCAGGAATTTTACCGTGGGTGCCGTTGATTCTTCGCCGGACAATTCCAGAGTGATATAAATATAACTGGAGTCCTCTACAATATCGTAATCAAAGTCATCTTCAAAGTCATCCATATGGAATATGCGCCCATCATCACCAGAGCCTGAAATGATTGTACAACCGATAAACCGGGGAGGCTCATCTCCCGGCATATTTCGGATCATATCCTCCATTGCTTTTGCCAGGTTTCTGAAGACGTCATCGTTTGGTTCTTTTGCCATTTATTTCACGCACCGAATATTTTTGTCCTTGACGCGTTACCATTCCCTCCTCCTCAAATTGAGCAAGTGAACGCTCAATAAGGGAAACAGGGATGTCTGTTATCTTCTGCAGTTCAGAAACAGACAAATCACTGCTGCACAGTGCGGTTATAAGATTGACTTCTGTTTCCCCTGCTAATATTCCTTTGCTCGTAGACACAAGATCATCCAGAGCCACATCAATATCCTTCTCGATATACTCAAGAGATTTAATGTGCTGGTTGCGGGCATGCAACAGAGAGTGCAGGTTCTGCAATGACTGAAGAAACAGGTCACGAGATGAGGGTGCCTGCTCCTGTATCAACACGGGTGGTTCTGTCATTTTTATCTCGATACTGATGTCACGAACCAGACAGTAATATTTTCTTCTCCGCGCGTCGGTGCGAGAAGAAAGGAACGCTTCGCGCTCCATATACTGAAGATGATCAATCACCGCCTTGGGGTTTAGCACCAGCCGCTCAGCTATCTCCGTTACATAACATGGCTTCTCCCGGAGAAGTCCAATGATACGCCGCCTATTGCGGTTACCAAGAATATCCAGAAGATCGGAACCCTCATCATCACCGATCATACTTACCAAAAGTAAATGATGTATAGATATAAAGATAGTTTGTTCATTCCATCACGCGGTAATTCGGGGCCTCATCAGTGATAAGAATATTGTGTGGGTGGCTTTCCGTATATCCGGCCGAGGTAATCTGCATAAACTGTCCTTTCCGTCTGAGATCATTAATCGTCTTTGAACCGGTATATCCCATGGCAGATTTCAGGCCGCCGGTGAGCTGATAGAGTACTTCGGAAACATTGCCCACATAGGGAATTGCTCCTTCCACACCTTCGGGAACAAATTTGTTCTTTCCGATATCCTTTTTCTGAAAGTAACGGTCGCTGGACTCCCCTCCGCACATCACACCAAGAGATCCCATACCACGGTACTGCTTGTAACGTCGCCCTTTCATTGCAATGAGGCGCCCCGGGGCTTCATCCGTCCCTGCAAGAAGACTCCCCACCATCACGGAATCCGCTCCGGCAGCGATTGCCTTTGCAATATCGCCACTGTAGCGGATGCCACCGTCTGCAATGACCGGCACATCGTACTCATTCATTACCTCTGCAACATTGGCAATGGCAGTGATCTGGGGCACACCTACACCTGCGACAATACGGGTTGTACAGATTGAGCCCGGCCCGATACCGACCTTTATTGCATCAACGTCGGACCCAAACTCCTCAGCGGCCTCCTTTGTTGCAATATTACCAGCGATGACATCTGCAGAGACACTCCCCACAATATCACGGACCGCTGATACAACATTCATATTATGCGCATGGGCACAGTCAACAGCCAGCGCATCCGCACCGGCTTCAGAGAGCATCACAGCACGTTCGAAATCAAACGGACCGACTGCCGCTGCAACACGAAGATTGCCATCTTTGTCACGGATAGCATTCGGATTCTGGTGCCGTTCCAGAAGATCCTGCATGGTGATGATTCCCAGAAGAATGCCGTCTGCATCGGTGACCGGCAGACGCTCCACCTTATTGGTGTACATCTTTTCAAGGGCCTCCTCCAGACAGATGCCATCCTCTGCAGTAATGGGTTTGCGTGTCATGACATTCCTGATATTTTCATCACCACGTTTTCCAACGATGCCGCGCAGATCCCGACGGCTTACAATGCCGATGATCACATCGTTTTCGATGACCGGCACACCGCCGATATCATGATAACGCATCATTCTGTCCACTTCACCAACCGTGGAATCAGACTGAACGGTCAGCACTTCACGCACAATAATATCTTCAGCCTGTTTGACAAGACGTATCTCCTCCACCTCACGCTCTGCACTCATATTGCGATGGAGAACCCCGATACTGCCCTCCCGGGCAAGTGCGATTGCCATCCGGGATTCTGTTACAGTATCCATCGCTGATGAGATAATGGGGCTATTAAGAGCGATATTCCGGGTCAGTCGGGTACGAATGTCCGCTTCTGAGGGTTCAACATATGACTCGGCAGGAATGAGCAGGACATCATCAAATGTCAGGCCCAGAGGAATGTTCATTTTACCGGCATACATGTTCATCACCTCATCAGAGACATTGCCTTTTCAACCAGTTCTTCCCTGATAACACTACTGCGATCCCCGCCGCAGACCATCCCACGTACGCCGATGATCTCGGGGTTAATGCGGTGCAGAGCTGCAAGATCCTCAAACCTCAGGGAACCGGCAAGAGCGGTCTTTTGCTTGAGACTGCGGTTAATATCAGTAAACTCTCCGAGAACAGATTCGTCCATAAAATCAAAAAGGCTCTTACCATCCTTCACACCTGTGTCGATCATGGCAATATCTGCACCATTCTCTGCCACAAGAGGGGCCACTTCCATCGGAGAAATTGTACCCATCCGTTTATAATCCGCATAGGTTGCAATAACAACAGTCTTTTCAGGAAATTGCCAGTGCACGGCCTTTGCAACAGCCTCAATAAGCTCTGCGGCACGATCAGCGCCGTCAAATTTCAGACCGACCTTGACATAGTCCGCACCGGCACATGCTGCACCGTACGCAGCCTGTGAGGCGCCGCCCGGAAGAAAACTAAAATCACCGATCGCAGCACTGACAGGTTTGTCTGCCATCTCCTTTATTGCATGAATAACCCATGGAAAATTGGCACCGAGCGAACCTTCGGATGGTTTTTTCACATCGATGATATCAGCAGCGAGGGCATCGCGTGCTTCCTCAACACTGCTGGGGCTGACTAATAATTCCATACTTATTTTTGGGTACTCCTCATAATAGTGATTACGTATGATCATATCCAGCCGATGTGATTCGCCCTCCGATTTCCGGGGTATTTCCTGAGAATGGAGATGGTGCACGCGGAGTGAAGCACCACACAATGTAGTGCCGGATACGGCAGGAAGGATACACGATGCTGATTACCATAGAAGGGATAGACGGAACCGGAAAATCGACACTGATCAAAACTCTCACCGAAAAACTGAGAGATCTGGAGCCGGTTATCACCCGGGAGCCAACAGATACGTGGATTGGAGCACAGGTCAGAAGAGGTATCGCAGAAGAAATAGACCCCATCGCAGAAGCACTCCTTTTTACGGCAGACCATGCCGCGCATATCCGCGATGTTATTCGCCCGGCCCTTTCAGAAGGAAAACTGGTCATATCAGATAGATACAGTGATTCACGCTTCGCCTACCAGTCTGTCACGCTGGACGCCATTCTGCCGGACGCCCAAGGCTGGCTAAAGGCAGTCCACCATGGATGGACCATTCTCCCGGATCGTACCTATCTCCTGACCATCCCGGTGAAAGACACAATGAAACGGCTTTCTGAAGACCGCGCTGATACTGAACACTTTGAAAAAGCAGACATCCTCTCCCGTGTCCAGAAGAATTACCTGATGGCAGCAGAACATGATCCAAACCGGTTTGTTATCGTTGACGCAATGCTTGAAAAAGAGGCGATTGGAAATTTTGTTGCCGATAGTATCAGGCAGTTCGTGAGACCGTGATAATAACCCCTTCATTCAGGGTCAGCACATCCACCTCTGCTCCTGCTACACGATAGGCATAGACCAGTTCAAAGGCACCTTCCGGTACAGCCACCTCTTCGCCGTCAACAGTCACATGGGACACACCATTGCAAAGGCTTTCTTTAGAGAGGGCGCGCACCGCATCCATAAACCCCCCGGCCTTGTTTCTCAGAGCGGGCCCAATGACCCCCATCGAAAAGTTCACATCGGATATCACCTGTTCAAGCTGCGGTGTCTCAGTTGTCCAGGTCACCGTTGCATTCAGAGCACGGGCTGCATCACCGGCATCCTCAACCGCCTCATCCGTATACACAAAGACCCGACCAAGAGGGGCATTGAGTGCCATACCACTGTCATGCTTGAACCTGCGCACTTCAGACACCACGTCAACAAGCAAAGTGCCAGTACGCTCTTTGTCCGCATCACCAAACGAGAGCTCAGGCCATCCAGCGGAATGCACACTTCCGTCATTCAGATAGGAATAACACTCTTCAGAAAAGAAAGGTGTAATCGGTGCAAACATCCTGCAGATGGTGGCAAGGGCCGTTCGCAGGGTGTAGAGCGCACTGTCACGTGCAGGTCCCTGGTCTTCATACAATCTGCCCTTCACCAGTTCGATATAATTATCAGCAAAGATATCACGGGAAAACTCACGGATGCCACGGATGGCACGATCAAACTGATAGGCCTCCATCGCCTCTGTCACCTCCGCAACCGTTGCAGAAAGGCGGCACATCAGCCACTGGTCGGCAAGAACCGTCACAGAATCTTCAGTGAGTGCACTTGATTCCCCTGCCTGCATTAAGACAAATCGCGCGATATTCCAGAGTTTGGTCTGGAACCGTGACCCGGCAACCACATCAGTCCAGGAAAAGACAATATCTGATCCCGTTGCTGCACCAATGGCACTCCACTGGCGAAACGCATCAGCCCCATAATCCTTGAGAATATCCTCCGGAGGAATGATATTGTCACGGCTTTTGCTCATCTTAAAGCCGTCTTCACCAAGTACCATCCCGTTCACAAGAATTTCATCCCATGGTTTGGATCCGGTCAGGGCAAGAGAACGCAGAATGGTATAAAACGCCCACGTCCGAATAATATCATGACCCTGTGGGCGGATCTGCGCGGGGAAACGCTCAGGAATATCTGTGCCGTCCCAGCCGGTGACATGTAAAACAGAGATGGAGGAGTCCATCCACGTATCCAGCACATCCTTTTCCCCGGTAAACGATGTCCCGCCACAGACAGGGCAGGCATGCTTCGGGGATGATGATGTCGGATCAACCGGCAGGTCTGCCTCATCCGGAAGCACTGTTGCACCACATCCGTTACAGAACCAGACCGGAATGGGGGTTGCAAAGACCCGCTGACGTGAGATGCACCAGTCCCATTCCATCTGAGACGCCCAGTTTTCCAGGCGGGCATACATGTGTTCCGGCGTCCACATGATCTCTTTGGCCGCTTTGATGATCCCTTCACTATGGATTTTTACAAACCACTGACGTTCACTGAGAATCTCAATCGGTGTCTTGCAGCGCCAGCATGTCCCGACACGCTGCTCCAAATTCTCCTGACGATTGAGAATCCCCTGCTCTTTCATATCTGCAAGGATTCTCTCACGGCATTCCTTTGCAGTCAGGCCGTCATAAGGGGCAGCAATGGCCGTCATCCTTCCCGATATGTCAATTGCCTTTCTTAGATCAAGCTGGTGCTGTTTCCACCAGTGCACATCCTGCTTATCACCGAATGTGCAGATCATCACCGCACCGCTACCAAACTCAGGATCTACAGCATCGTCAGTAATTACCGGCACATGATGACCAAAGAGCGGTACCATCAGAGTCTTTCCTGCAGTTCCTGCATACCGTTCGTCGTCTGGATGAACAGCTACGGCAACACAGGCTGCAAGAAGTTCAGGACGGGAGGTGGCGATCTCCACACCGTCAAAATCAAAGAAATTCAGGAGTGTCGTCCGGTCATCATAGGTCACTTCAGCAAATGCAATGGCAGTCTCACATCGCGTACAGAAGTTTACCGGGTGTTCACTCTGATATATGTCGCCAGATTTTAGCATTCTGAGAAATGATATCTGCGTCTTCCGGTAGTATTCCGGTTTCATGGTGACGTATTCATTGCTCCAGTCAATTGAGAATCCACATCGTCGCATCGTCGCGCGCATTTTCTCAATATTCTGAATCGTCAAATCATGACACATCTGCCTAAAAACATCACGGGATACATCATTTTTCGTGATGCCATGAATCTCCTCCACCTTCACTTCGGTAGGCAAACCGTGGCAATCCCACCCCTGAGGGAACATGACATTATATCCGCGCATCCGCTTGTATCGTGCGATGAAATCAATATAACACCAGTTAAATCCATTTCCGATATGGAAGTTACCTGTTGGATAGGGGGGAGGAGTATCGATGATAAACCGAGGTTTCGTTGAGACAGGATCAAAATAATTGTCTTCATCCTTCCATTCCTGCAGCCAGCGCTCCTCTACAGAATTGGGATCATACGCCTTCGGTATTTCGGTTGATCGCGACATTTTGTGAATATTGGTTGTTTTTTCTCTTAATAGTGTTCCGTGATCGTGGAGTCCCGGGGTTATATTTCCCTTTTTGTATGACAACAACCTGGGATAAGGCCGAAAATCACCATGCGTAAGCATAAACCAATTAACCATGAATCACAAAAAGAACAACAATGGAACAGGACACAGGGATGTGGGCGGCATCGGTTCTTGCGCTGATATGTATCATCATTGCTCCGCACATATCACCCCCCTGGCTTCTCTCGCTCTTTGTGGTGCTTATATGCGCACTGTTCATTCTCATAAAAAAATCCCGCTACACATCATTATCTATCGCAGCGATTGCGGTGCTGTACGGCTTTGAACTCATACCACAGGTGGTTTTTTCCACTACGTTCGCCATCGTCATTGTGGGTGAAGTTGCCTATCGAATCTCGGGAAGAGGTGCAAAAGGATACCTCCCGTTTATTGTTGCCGCATTCATCAGCGCATTTCTGGTCATGATGTATTCCGGCTACAACGCCCCGCTGGTGGCAGTCACCGGGGTGATTGTTGCTCTGATGCTCCATTCAGTTCTGCGCGATCGTCAGGATGGTATCTTCATTGAGACACTGGGTGTTGCAATGACCATGCTTCTCTTCTATGAGATTAACTACCATGTAGAGACAACCATCCTCATTACCGCTCTCATCATTGGATTTGGCTTTGCCTATTTCTCCTACAAACTGAAAGCGGCTGACATATCGGGTCTTTTTTCGGGAGCATTGATGGGAATCCTTGTCATCGTCTTCACCGGAGGTGTGGAATGGTTCCTCATTATGCTCACCTTCTTTATTCTCGGAGCAGGCACGACAAAATACCGGTTCAATAAAAAGAGATTACTTGGCGTAGCAGAATCACATGGGGGCGTGCGTGGATACTTCAATGTATTCGCAAACGGGATGGTTGCACTCTCCGGAGCCATTCTCTATGGAATTACCGGAAATCCCCTGTTCATTGCACTCTTCCTGGGAAGCGTCGCCTGTGCCACCTCAGACACCCTGGCAAGCGAGGTAGGTGTCGTGGGAAAGACACCCCGCCTCATCACGACGGGGAAGGAAGTACCGCGGGGAACAAACGGGGGTGTCACACTGGTGGGAGAGATCGCAGCCATTGCCGGCGCCGTCATCATCGCCACCGTTGCATATCTGTTGAATGTGGCCGACCTGACGCTCGTCACAGTCACGATTCTTTCCGGGTTTTTCGGGACAAACGTCGACAGTCTCATCGGTGCATTATATGAAAACAAACACATCTTCGGAAATGCCGGAACAAACTTTCTTGCCACTCTGCTCTCCGGAATTTTTGCAGTCGCCGTGTATTATGTGTTCATCTCATTTTAAGAGAGAAATGAGAAATGAATGCTAAAAAGACCATCATGATGATGTGCCAAAAAGGAACATTTCCTCACCACGAAAGCTACGGTACCGCTGCCACTGTTTCGCTCTCAATATGGAAAGCAACACATGTCCACCCTCGCTTCTCTTTCACATATGCGAAAGAATTCCCTGCACTGCAATAATAATAGCAGGCTGATATCCTCAGATGATTACAGGGATATATCGAGGACATTTCTTCGAAAATGGCAAGAAAAAACGATTTATTCACCGGACGAATGATGCATGTAACCTAAGAAAAAAAGAAAAATAAAATCAGGAATATTTGTACCAGCGTCCCTTTTCATCATAAACTCCCTCCTGGAGCGTCCCCTCCTGCCTCATACCTTCCTGCACCACACCCTCCTGCATCATTCCCTCCTGCTTTTGTTCCGCGATGCCCTGCACATGACGACGGTAAAAAACAGCCTTGAACGGAAGGAAAATAACGGTAAAAAGACCGGTCACCACTCCATACAAGGCAATGACAATATTCATTCCATCTTCACCAATGAGGGCCTGCTGCTCTTCCACAGTCATATTGAAAAGGGCGTTTGCGTCCAAAGATGGATCAATAACCATAGAGCCGGCAAAGAACAGTGAGACAATGAAGGTGCTGACCATAAACAACACCACCAGAAGGATAAAACTGGTGAAATAAAATCCAATCACCCGAAAGGGACGGGAACGAACAAATTCCGCGCTTCGCAACAGGGATGAAAAGACCTTCTTTTCTTCCAGAACCGCTGCGGTGTCATAAAAGAAAAAGAAGAACACCATAGGGATAAAAATCCAGAATACACTAATAACCATCAGAATAGCATTTTGCCCACCTCCAAACACCGCAAAGATGAGCGTAAGAAGCATCATTCCAATGCCGCCTAAGAATACCAAAAAAGCTCCCGGAATGAGGATGGTAAAATACCGGGAAATGCCGCCCGCAGCATAAGCAGAAAGAGAACCCTCACTCCGGTAAATTAATTCATTGGATGCTCCGACAAAAAACGGAAGGCCAATAGCGCCAAAAAATCCAATGGTTCCGGCATAGAAATCCAGACCACTAATGATACAGTATCCAAGAGCTGCAACCACACATCCGACCCAGACTCCTGATAACAGGAGAAGAGGATACCGCATGAGACAGCTGAATGCTTCTCTGAGTGAATGAAGAACCATGGTGTATCAGCGGTCCCGGGGCATGGCGACTATCTCACGAACCTGCAGGTCAAAGAACCTCGCAGTATTTGCCGGGAGCACCACGCAGACCGTATCAGCACCCTGTGCCGTGCCGCCCACTGCAATCACTTCCTGGTCAACAGGCACATTCCCCTGATCTGCGGCAATGAGCGTGCACTCCACAGCCACCTTTAGCCCAATCGCAATCGTCCGCCGGAGGGTCTCTGCAACAGCATCCGTCCGCGAACCACCACCCACCTTTGGGTTTCCTGATAATGCGCGTTCAAGGCCTGAGAGGACATGCGTTCCTGTGATCACATCTGCACCCTGCTCTTTGAAATACGGTAAAAGCCTCGTATCAAATTCCCACACCCCCGGTTCCCGAAATCCAACTGCATGAGTCACAACAACCAAATGGATTCCGGTGTCTTTCATTGCTTCAGCAAATATCTTTGCCGTTTCTCCGGTGGTGCTTGCGACGACAATAATGGATATTCCCAGATCCTGTGCACGTTTCACTGCAATATCAGCTGCGTCACGGGAATTATCTTTTCCCGGCCGGTCAAAATAAAACACCGATTTTTCTGAAAAACTCATGGTAACGTTTTACGCATCTGATCATTTATACTCTGGTACGACAATCAAATATCATATATAACGGCACAGGATAGCCGGAGATATGCAACACTATAGGAGATGAAAGGGAACTATCATGATAACAATTGCTATTGCAGGAAAACCAAACTGTGGAAAATCAACGTTTTTTACCGCATCCACACTCGCACCGGTGGACATTGCAAACTATCCGTTCACAACGATTGACGCGAACACCGGCGTTGCCTACCTGCGTATTACATGCGCGTGCCAGGAACTGGGCGTCCAATGCGGCCACTGCACAAACGGTGTCCGATTCATCCCTGTGGGATTGGTTGATGTCGCAGGACTGGTGCCTGATGCACATCAGGGCAGAGGACTGGGCAACCAGTTTCTGGACCACCTGAGGGAAGCGGATGCCATCATTCACATCATTGACGGAAGTGGCAACACAGACAGTGAAGGAAATCCGGTTGATGCGGGATCACACGATCCCCGCAAAGATATCGGATTCATTGAACATGAAATGTCAATGTGGGTTTATGGAATTCTTGATAAGAGTTGGTCAAAGATGCAGCGTTCAACCCAGCAGCGGAACTTTGACATCCTTGATGCCATTGCTGAGGCACTCGGAGGCCTCAAAATAACCTATGAACATGTCAGGGATGCCGAACGCGAGGCAGACATTGATCTCAGGACCTGCTCCAAAGAAGAACTGATCAAATTCTGTTCCATTCTTGTACCCATGTGCAAACCGATGGTCGTGGTGGCAAACAAGGCGGATCTTGCATCTGAGGAGATGTGTAGCCACCTGAAGGAGTCCGGCATCTCATTTGCATCTTCAGCAAGTGAACTGGCACTCAGAAAGGCAGCAGAAGGCAAGTTTATCACCTATCTCCCAGGTGATCCTACCTTCACCATCCCACCGGAATCAAAGCTCAGCGATGCTCAGAAGAAAGGCCTGATGGCCATTCAGGCTGTTATGGACAGATTCGGCGGTACAGGGGTTCAGCAGGCAATCAATGGATCAGTCTTTGACCTTTTGGATATGATCGTTGTCTACCCGGTAGTAGATGAAAACAAATACTGTGACGGACAGGGCAGAATACTGCCGGACGCATTCCTTATGAAACGCGGCTCAACACCTCGTGACCTTGCCTATCAGGTGCACTCCGATATCGGGGACGGATTTTTGTATGCGGTTGATGCAAAGACAAAAATGAGAATCAAAGAGACACACGAACTCCAAACCGGGGATGTCATCAAGATCGTCTCAACCAAATAACACTTACCCCTCTTTTATCAGAAATCACATCAGGGTCTCTTTTCCAATGGTGCCCAAACCCCGTATTCCACGTTCTTCCTTCCACAACGTATATAAACAATCAATCAAAATATTCTCTTTACTATGGGCGGAGAGATATATCAGGCTCAGGTGATCAAAAATTTCTTTGAGACGATCACCGGTCCTGACCGAAACATGACACGGATCTTTATGTGCGTTGTCAGTACGGCAAAACTCCGAATGGAACCGCCTGAGCGAATCACCTTCCTTGTGGAACAGATTAAAAAATCTAAACTGAAGCGTGAACTCTCTATTGATATCATCGATTATATGTGCGAAGTAGCAATTGACATCGACCTGCCATCGGTAATGACGGCATTCGGAACCCAGGAAGTTGCCGGAATGGCCGATGAAATAGGCGGTATCAGTTTTGACTCACTCTGACACGCAGGGTTATTAAATCTTAACTTTTTTCCATTTTCCCGACCGAAACATCAGGTAGATTGCAACGGTCTGAACGAGAATACCCATTGCCATTGCATACCACACGCCCACAATGCCTGTTCCCGTGAGTTCTGGAATAATAAGTGCAAGGGGGACCTGGAGAAAAAAATATGAGAGGATCGTTGCATACATCGGCTTTCTCGTATCACCTGCTCCGTTTAAGGCAAACGAGAAGACGGTCGCAACAGCAATCAACACATAAAATGGCGACACTATAAGGAAATACGAAGATGCATATGCATTTGACAGGCCGCTTGGATCAAAGATTTCGGTAAGGCTTCCCCCAAATGTCAGGATTACCATGGTCATTACGGCCATAAAAAAACCAAATAATCCTACTGCCCTCCATGCAGATGCTTCTGACCGGTCAGGATCTCCTGCGCCAATATTCTGCCCGACCATCACCGCTGCTGCGGTTGCAATGCCAAACCCCGGCATCATGGCAAGCATCTCAATACGACTGACAATTCCATAGGCGGAGAGGGCGAGTGTCCCGTATGACGCGATGATGATGTACATGATGAGAGAACCCACACTCCGTACCCCTGACTGAACCATATTTGGCACTGCAACCCGCAGGATGCGGTGCATCAGATGGAGGTCCGGTTCTGCCTGACGGGTAAACTCCATCTGTGGATTCAGGCGGCGTAAAAGCAAAAAAGCGCCAATCCCAAGACCTATAACCCGGGTAATGATCGTCGCCGCAGCGGCACCCGAAACCCCCATCGCCGGTGCAATCCCTATCCCGAATATGAGGATTGGATCGAGAATGATGTTGAGCACGTTTATAACCAGAACAAGAATGAGAGGTGTTTTTGTGTCACCAATGCTCTGGAAAAAGGCTGAGACAATCCAGAATTCAACCAGTGTCACAATCCCGAGAGAGAACACCCGCATATAGGGGGCACCTTCTGTCACCACCTCCAACGGGGCTCCGAAAATGGCCAGCATCTCATCAGCGAAGAGCACTCCTACCACAGATATTGCCACAGAAAAAACGGCACCAAGTATCAGCGCCTGTATCAGCACACGCCCGGCATAGGAAAACTTTCCTTCCCCGTAATACCGGGAGACAAAGGCCGTAGTCCCGCTGGCAAGCCCGACAATCAGCGTCATCAAAACAAAAATTACAGAGATGGAAAGACCCACACCACCAATAGCTGCAGGGCTGATCCGTCCGACAAAAAAGAGGTCAGCCACTTCCATCATGGACTGGAGGATATTGCTGGCAACGATGGGTGCTGCTAAGATGAGCAGAGAACGGGTAACAGGGCCTTTTGTCAGATCAATGGATTTCATGTCCCCTCCCCCTGTTGAATCCCGGCAAGAATATATCCCGGAAATCAGGAGAAATCCGGCACCTGAGTGAGGGTGATACGGACACCTTCACCTGCCAGGTGTTCCAGATTTAGCCTGATGCGCTCCACCATCTCCGGTGCTGAAGTGCGGATATCATCCAGGGTATCATGAATATCGTTGATCTCTGCAGAATTCCGAACAATTTGTTCGTCCAATTTTTTGATCTCCCCTTCCAATCCCGCCTTTTTTCCAATATAGGCCATATCGCTCAGGGCATCTGCCAACCGGGTACATTCCGCATGCAGATTATCAGTCTGCGCAATGGCTTCCGTTAAGGGGAGAATGAGTGCGTCCTGTTCAGCAAAAAGTGCCTGTTCATCCTTGTTTTTAATGAGAGTGTCATTCTCACGGATCATCCGGACAAGACGGGGAAAGAGGGACGGGTAGGCAGCAAGTCCCCGGGCCCGTTCATTAGAGAGAGATGATTCGAGTCCGTCTCTGACCGTCTTCAGGAGTGATATCGTCTCTCCATCACCAGAGAGTTCACACATATGGACTGCCTTTCTGAATACATTTGCAGACCGTGACAGTATCCGTTTATAGTCAGCATCTGCCTCTTTCTGTTCGGCAATGCAGGCTGTCTGTCGTGCAATGAGTGCATGATATTCCATTGCTTCAGTCCCCTCGATAAGCGTTTGCAGATTGCGTTTCAGTGCAGACAGCTCTGCCGCCAGCGCATCGTTTTCCTTTGCCAGATGGGATGCAGTAAGCAGGGATTTGCTCAGCTCATTCTGGTTTGCGACAAGGGCTGCATGGGTCTCAGACGCCTCGTCTATCCATCCCGACTGCTCTCGTGATGTTGCAAGAACGCCCGAGAAAGCATTTACTTCACGTCCGATGACATCAATCTTCAGACGTATCTCCTTCATCGGGGCAGGAAACACATTTGCAATATACCTCCCTGGCCCTTTGGTGTTCTTTGCGATCTGCGCGATCAGTTCAACACAGTCATCGTAATACTCTCCGGGAACCTCTGAAATCGGAAGGGCGATTGTCTTCTCCATTGCCGCTGCATAGTGAGGCACGCCCTGCTCAACCACCCGAAGCAGCTTTGGATGAACAACCACATTCCCATCGGGCTTGGCATTTTTCAGCGCATCAACCGTTACCTGCATCTCACGAAGTGCCGCACATACACGAGGGCGTGATTCGCGAACCACACGGTCCGCTTCTTCATACACAGCGCGTTCCTTCTCTGCGAGCCATTCTGGGACATTTGCAAATATCAGTTCAGTCTCTTTCGGTTCTGCACTGCGCCCCAGTAATTTATCAAGAAAACCCATCTTTCTCCCTACATCCCTTCATTATTGATCGCTCATTCCATACCACAGAGCCGACATCCATACCGATCAGTCGCTCCCTGACACATCAAACAGACGCCTGACGCCATCGATTTCATCAATTACATCAGCCACCTGCGGCGGGACGAACGACCGCCAGTCCTCTTCCGCAAGCATACGCCTGCGAATCTCTGTCCCGCTGTAGTTCTTCCGTTTATACATCTTTGGAGATATGACATCGGTGCCACTCTCGCCAAAGAGGCGGACGACGAGAGGATTAGAAGAATACACTGCATTAAAGGGAGGAGATATGGCCCGTGCATGGGAAACCCAGAGTGCGTTTCGCTGAATGTCCTCGATAGGAATTACATAAAACGGAAGAGAGAGTGACTTCTCCAGGGCACGGGTGATCATCAAAACCCGTTCACCGGCGGTGAAGGGATTATTTGGCGAATGGCTCATCTGGGCACTGCCGATGCCAATCACCATCTCATCCACCTCTTCTGCGATCTGCATAATAACGGACTGGTGCCCGTAATGGTATGGCTGGAAACGGCCGATGTAAAAACCTCTAATCATTTCCATTCTGTGCCCCCCGTGCAACCTGTGCTGCGAATGCACCCGCCGTAAACCCCGCATCAATATTGACAACAGCAATCACCGAACATGACTGCAGCATGCTGCCAAGCGCGGCTTCTCCCTGCCCCATATACCCATACCCGGTAGAGACCGGCACGCCTATCACCGGGCGGCTGACAAGCCCTGCAACCACTG
>CAZFXY010000019.1:0-18417 GCA_964523185.1 uncultured Methanoculleus sp. | reverse complement strand
TTCTTGCTACGAATCACCTCTGCCGGAAGCTCTGACCAGACATATTCAGTATCATTGCATGGTGAGTTATTCTGTCCAGAATCGCTGCAGTTATTGCTTTGTCACGGAACACATTGACTCAGTCAGAAAACGTCAGGTTGGTCGTGATTACCGTGGATTTGTTATAAAAAAAATCCAGCAGCCCAAAAACTCTCTAACGCCTTTGCCGGAATATTAAAGACCGTCCATTCGGATGGGGAAATGGAGTTTTATACACCTGAAGATTAAACGGAAATTACCGAAAGAGATAAACAAAGGTGTAGCAGGCAACTGCCAGGTATAAACCCTAACAATTCATTCTTTTTTTGTGTGAGAGACTCCCTCTCGTTTTCCTTCAACTTCGGAACAGCATTTGTAAAGATGTATCCGATAGACAAAATAACAAAAGACATCAGGAAAAGACAACAGGAAACCAACCAAAATAAATCCCGAATGCGAGGGAAGGGATTCGAACCCTCGAACATCTACATGACTAGGCCCTGAACCTAGCGCCTTTGACCTGGCTCGGCAACCCTCGCGCCTGATCCTATTCGTTGTTAGACAAAATAAAGATGTGTATTCGATATTCTTGCCCCCTTTCTGTGAGGAGTAATCTTCGGTAGAAAGGAGATGATTTGGGGTATGGTTTGGACAGGATTGGAAATATGTTTGGTGCACTTATCTCTCAGTTTTCCCCTCAGTCTTTTCCTCTTTCTTCCCCTCAGCCCTGGGCTTAGAAGGTGGAGTAACCAGTGCCGTTGGTTTCACCGCTGATTTCTCCGCTGGTGCTACAGTTTTGCCGCCCTTCGTACTCTCCGTGCTCCCCATAATCCCGGCCTTCTCTTCTTTTTTGCTTTCACCCTTCACCTCACCTTTCATCCCGGTCTGTACCTCACCTTTCATCCCGGCCTTCATGTCACCCTTCGCCTCACCCTTCGCAGCGGCCTTCACCTCCCCCCACTCCTCTTTCCTCTTCCCCGCCTTCTCAATCTCCCGCAGCTTCAGCTCCTTTCTCTTAATCTTCCCCGAGATAGTCTTTGGCAGACTCTCCACGAACTCAATCGCCCGCGGATACTTATACGGGGCCGTCACCTGCTTGACATACTTCTGGATGTCGCGGACAAGGGTTTCAGATGGCGTGAATCCGTTCGAAAGCACAATAAATGCCTTGACAATCTGGCCCCGGATGACATCCGGCGTCCCGACGACCGCTGCCTCCTGCACGGCGGGGTGCTCCATAAGTGCACTCTCCACCTCGAACGGGCCGATACGGTATCCGGACGCTTTTATCACATCATCATCCCGCCCGACAAACCAGAAATATCCGTCCTCATCCCGATACGCCTTATCGCCGGTATAGTAATAGCCTTCAGAGAACGATTCCGCATTATCCTTGGGATTGTCAATATATTCCCGAAACAGACCAACCGGCCGTGGATTCAGTTTAATCGCAATATGCCCCTCTTCCATCGAAGGAGCCACCTCTCCCTGATCGGTTAAGATTTCAACAACCCATCCCGGCGACGGTTTCCCCATCGAACCATACTTCGGCTTCATACAGGGGAATGTCCCCACACAAAGAACGGTCTCCGTCTGGCCATACCCCTCGTAAATCGTGAGACCGGTCGCCTTTTTCCAGACCTTAATCACCTCGGGGTTGAGTGGTTCACCCGCACTACAGCAATGGCGCATCTCACTGAAATCGTACTTCTCCAGTTCAGCGAGAATCAGCATCCGGTATATCGTCGGGGGCACACAAAAGGTGGTCACCCCATACTTTTCGATCACCGGCAAGAGCTCGGTCGCATTGAACCGGCCCCGGATATCATAGACCATAATAGCTGCCCCCTCATTCCACTGGCCAAATAGTTTGCCCCAGGTGCTCTTTCCCCACCCCGTGTCGGCCACAGTGAAATGCAGGTCGGTGCTCCTGACATCATGCCAGAGCCGCCCGGTGACAATATGACCCAGCGCATAACTATGGTCATGCAGCACCATCTTCGGATCTCCGGTCGTCCCTGACGTAAAGAAGATCAGCATGGGATCGGTGGATTTCGTTGATATGAAATCATGATACCGCACAAACGTACTGGACACCGGGGCCGGATACGCCAGTTCAACCGGATAACTGATCCATCCCTCGCGCTCAGCATCAACAATAAATTTCGACACCAGAGACGGACACTCATCAAAGATCGCATCCACCTTATGGGCGTTCTCTGCATTGGTAATGACCATCTTGATATCAGCGGCATTGATTCGGTATTTCAGATCCTGTTCGGTGAGCATCGTTGGCGCCGGGCAATACACCACACCCATCTTGATCATACCCAGCACAAAGAACCACCATTCCGGGACTCGCGGAAGCATAATGAGGACGCGTTCCCCTTTTGCCGGCCCGTATTTGGTGAGCATATTGGCCACCTGATTGGATCGCCGGGAGAGATCGCGGAAGGTGAATTTCATCTCTTCCCCCTGCTGATTCACCCAGATCATCGCCAGTTTATTCCGGTCCCGTTTTGCCCACGCATCAATGACATCAAAACTGAAATTGTAATATTCCGGCACGTCAATGGAAAATGACTGATACGTCTCATCATAATCAATCATATTGTGCCGGGGCACATCTGAATCCTCATCATCCAAAAGAGAAAGGCCATTTCCGGCCAACTCAGGGAAACGTATACTGCACGCCTCAGATATCCAGTCAGAACGTGAAATGTCCAAACCCTTACAGTCACGATCAATTTTCTGGACGAGCTCGTCATCCATGGTAATAGAGTAGCGCACCATTACACCTTAGGTTGGTGCACATAGTAATAAATAATTGCGATGTGGTGCACTCGAAAATAAAATGAAGTGGTGCAGTGCACCACAGAAACATACGATCAGTCAGGTTTTATCTTTTTCAGTTCTTGTTCCCGCAGCACATTCCGTTTGATCTTGCCGGATATGGTTTTAGGAAGACTTTCAACAAATTCAATAACCCGGGGATATTTATACGGGGCAGTCACCCTCTTCACATGATTCTGGATCTCCCGAACCAGCGATTCTGAACCCGTAAATCCCGGATTCAAAACGACAAATGCCTTCACTGCCATACCGCGAATACGATCCGGCGAACCAACAACGGCAGATTCCTGAACCGCGGGGTGTTCCAGAAGCGCACTCTCAACCTCAAACGGGCCGATACGGTATCCAGAACTCTTGATGACGTCATCATCCCGCCCGATAAACCAGAAATATCCGTCTTCATCACGGTAGGCCTTATCACCGGTATAGTAATGGCCTTCAGTAAAAGACTCGTTATTTGCCTCATCGTTATTGACATATTCCACAATGAGACCAACCGGTCGCGGGTCAAGCGAGATCGCGATACGCCCTTCTTTATAGTCTGCAACTGACAACCCATCATCATCATGGAGTTCAATACGCCAACCCGGCATTGGTTTGCCCATCGAACCGGGTTTATTTTCCATGCATGCAAACGATGCAATCGCACAGCACGTCTCTGTCTGCCCATACCCTTCGTATATCGTCTGACCGGTGCCTTCTTCCCAGACCTTAATCACTTCAGGATTCAGTGGTTCACCCGCACTACAGCAGTGGCGAAGTTCAGAGAGGTCATACTTAGCCAGATCTGCAATGATCAGCATCCGGTATACCGTCGGGGGACAACAGAATGTCGTCACCTCATATTTTTCAATTAATGGCAGCAGTTCTGTTGCCTTAAACTTGCCCCAGACATCATATATCAACAGACAGGTGCCCTGAATCCACTGCCCAAAAATCTTCCCCCAGCCACATTTTGCCCATCCGGTATCCGAATAAGTAAAGTGCAGATCATTCGGGCGGACATCCTGCCACAGCTTCGCCGTTACGATATGCCCCAGTGGATATGCATTATTATGCAGCGCCATCTTGGGCTCCCCGGTAGTCCCGGAAGTAAAATAAATGAGCATCGGATCGGTTGAACGGGTCCGGTTTGTGTACGGCATACTGACCTTCCGGTGCGAAACCGGTGCCGGGTAGTAAAGCTCCTCCTGATAACTCACCCAGCCATCCTTTTCGCCGTCAATAAGGATTTTTGTCTGGAGTGACGGGCACGCCTCGCATATTTCGTCAATCTTATCTGAATTTTCAAAATCGGTGATTACCATACAGAAATTGCCGGCATTCATCCGGTACTCGAGATCCTTTGGTGTCATCAGAGTGGGCACCGGACAGACAACGGCACCAAGCTTGATGATTCCAAGTACAAAGATCCACCACTCGGGGACACGCGGCAGCATGATCATGACCCGGTCTCCTTTGTTAACGCCAAATTTCAAAAGAATATTGGCGGCCATATTGGATTCTTTTTTGAGATCATGGAATGTATATTTCTTTTCATCCCCGTCCTGGTTTACCCAGATCATCGCCAGTTTATTCCGGTCCCGTTTCGCCCATTCGTCGATGACATCATACCCAAAATTAAAGTATTCCGGCACATCGATGGAGAATGTACGATACGTCTCATCGTAATCCACCATATTATACTCTGCAGCTGCCATAGATTCATTAACTGTACGATCTTCGGGGGTATAGTATTTCCTTCTCTGATAACCCGGAAATCTCAAATAACCCAAAAGTCCCAAAAAAACCCAAAATCTACAAAAATAATCTCTACCAGAACCGGTGTGTCCGGATATAATTGCGTTCCGCCTTGAGAATTTCCCGGTAAAAGTCATCCCCGTCGCACATTTTGGCAATGATACGGGAGGCATTCTCCGGCCCCACCCCACGAGCGGCAAGGGCCACCACCGCCTGCCTCCCGCTGGAGAGAACAATATTGGCATTCTTCATGAACCGTCGTTCAGTCTGCTCTTCTTCCGCTGTTTTCTGCTTCTTTTTTACTGCAGGAATCAGTTCATCCTCCCACGGTTTGAGCGCGGCCACCAGACGTGCACTGCATTTCGGACATTGGGGCTGATCCGGTACGCGCGACACCTTGGTAAGACTCTTCCATGCACGGCAATGCATACAGAACAACAGAATGGTATCCGCCTCTATTCTGCGTTTCACTGCAGCGATAATGGCCTGATCCACACTGGGCGGGGGGATCATATCCCGTGATGAACTGAGGCCTTCCCGCCCGATGGCCGACAGAGGTGCAATAACCACCTCAGTCTCCCCGTCCTGAATCTGCTGCACCAGCGCTGCAGCCTCGCGCACATCCATAATGGTGGTAAAGAGCTCCCGGTAGGTTTCAATCTGGATGGGTGTGTCTTCAAAGGTATCCAGCAGCCGGTGGATACTGATATGTTCATAATCAGCCTGTGCATCAATCGCGCCGAACTTCTTTGCAACCTGCACAATCTTCCACTTAAACAGAGCCGTCCGTTTCATCGCAAGCCGGAGCAGCCCTTCGATATGGGAGGGATCAACGGAATACAAAAGGGCACGGATATCAGCGGCCCCAATGCTTGAGGGCAGGCGAAACAAAATCCGGTAGGCACCCACCTCAATACCCACACTGGATCCATACCGGGCGGTCAAAAGAATCGAAAGAATGCGGGAAAGGGCTTCATTTGCCTTGTGACCCCCGCAGATATTCATCACGACGCCCTCATCAAAGTGTTCGAGTGTCACCAGCCGGTCGGAAGCAACCGGTGCATTACGCTCATCCATCGTGGACAGGATATCCCTGGCATAGGCCTCAGACAGGGGGGCGGCATGATACGCTTTAAATGAACGAACCCGGCGGAGGCGCCCGGTCTCCTGTGCGACCACAAATGGAACAGGTATCTGCTCCCCTTCCCATGAAGGCAGTTCACCGCTCGCTGAATGAGCTGGTTCAACAATAATTTTTCCTTCATTGATATCAACAACCTCCCAGAGCTGCCCCTTTACAATAAAGGTGGCACCGGTGTTGATCCAGCCGATGACAAAGGACTCGTCAAGGGTGCCCACCGTCCGCCGGGACACCAGATCAAAGATCTGCACCTTTTTCTCATCCGGGATCATCGAGAGATTACCGTAGAGGTAGGTCCGACACCGCCCCGTCCGGGTGAGAAGACCGTTTTCCATCCGGATCAGCCGGTGTTCAACCATCTGTTTGCATACCTCCGGGATGGCCGCAGTGTCTGAGAACCCACAGGCCCGTTCAATCACAGACGTTAATTTTTCCAGGGTAATCTCGCCGTACTCCACCAGAATGGCGGCAATCTGGTTTGCCAGCACATCCAGCGCACCATGAATGACAGAGACATTCTCAGACTCGTTCTCTTTCGCCCGGCGGGTAATCACCAGCGACTCACAGAGATCATCAAATCCGGTTGCAAGAATGGTGCCATGCGAAACCGCGTCCAGACGGTGGCCCGCCCGACCGACCCGCTGCAGCAAACGCGAGACCTCACGGGGAGAGCCAAACTGGATGACCCGTTCGATATGCCCGATATCAATACCCAGTTCCATGGACGAGGTGCAGATCAGTGACCGTATTTCCCCGCGCTTAAACCGGTCCTCGGCATCGATACGGATCTCCTTTGAAAGTGATCCGTGGTGCACCTCTACATCGCCGCGCTCAAACAACCGGTGCCCCAGCGCTTCTGCAGTCGATCGGGTGTTGACAAACAACAGAGACGACGGATCATGGTCAATGCAACGCTCCACCGCCCGCACCTGCGAATCAAAGTCCTCTCCGGCAAACCGCACCGAGACCTTCATGTGGGGTGCGGCAGGGATATTGACAATTTCATGCACCCGTCCGTTTCCCGTCAGAAATGCGGCCACCTCTTCCGGGTTTCCCACCGTGGCCGAAAGCCCGATACGCTGGAACTCCCCTGCATATGCCGCCAGACGTTCAAGGGCAATGGATAACTGGGCGCCCCGTTTGCTTCCGGCGAGTTCATGAATTTCATCAATGATGACATACCGAACCTGCGGCAGATGCTCACGGAGGCGTTTGCCCATGAAAAGCGCCTGCAAAGTCTCCGGCGTGGTGATCAACAGATCAGGAGGGTTTAACGCCTGTTTTCTGCGTTCATATTGCGAGGTGTCCCCGTGCCGGACGCCCACCGTGAGCCCCAGTTCATGACACCACCATTCAAGCCGGGAGAGAATATCCCGGTTCAGGGAACGCAGCGGGGTAATATATATCGCCTTAAACCCGCCCCCTGCCATCCGAACCAGTTGGTCAAAGACCGGGAGCATTGCACTCTCCGTCTTGCCGGTGCCCGTTGGTGCGATCAAAAGGAGATGGTGCCCCTTACAGATCGGCGGAATTGCCTGTTGCTGAGTGAGAGATAACTCCTGAAAACCTCGTTTCAGAAGGGTGGCCTGAATGTTCGGGGATAATAGCTCACGTGCGGGCATCGGTCATCAGTGCTCCCAGCCGATCAATGTATGTCCCGTCGCCCAGGAACACCTCGGCCGATTCTATAGCAAAACACCGGGACACCGGGCTCAGTCTGCTCGTATGAATGGTGCGGACATCAATGCCCCCTGCATATTCAAAAAAGGACGGCACAAAGAGGACACGAGTCCCCGGCCCGTCAGTGAGGGGGGTAAGCCCGGCACACGCCTCCTTTACCTCTGCCAGAAGATAGGCCGGTTCGGCCTGCAGGGCACACCCCACCTCGTCATACAGACTCACGACCGGATGATGATGCCCGCATACAATCAGGTGTCCCGCCGATTCAGAGGGCAGATGCATATGCCCGTGCACATAGCATGTGCCGTCAATTATTGCACCGCTCTTTGGCAGCAGTTCCCCTTTCTCTAAAAACCGTTCAATGCCCCCGTCGTGATTCCCCGGTATCAGCTGGATGGGAACCCGATCCCGAATGGTCTGCAGGATATCGGGGAGTTCTGCATACTCCTGTTGGCTCATCATCGGCACCGAATGCTTGAGATCTCCTAAAAACAGCAGCAAGTCCGGGTCCGACTCGTCAATACACGCACAGATGCGGCGAAGTCGTTCACTGCTATTGCTTGCAATATGCACGCCGCTTCGGGCGAAACCGGATTCAGCACCGAAATGTGCATCAGCAATCACGAGCACCCTGCGCCGGTTTTTCATTAACAGCGCCGGGCCGCCGGGGAAAAACTCCGGGGTCATAATCTTATAATAATCGAATCAAACCCGGTTTTGGCTGATAACAGTCGCCTTCCTCGATAAGCGACTTCAGCGCCGCACGGGTGGTATCACCGGTGATGCCTTTTGTTTTTAGTGAGGTAATCAATGCATCAACACTGACGGTCATCCTCTCATCTCCCATCTCCTGGATCTCCTGAACAATTGCTTTTGTTACCGCATCGTCCACCACGGGTGCTGATACCGCAGACACCGGAGTTTCGGTGAGCACGGTCGCGATGGCCGTCTCTGCCATGGCGCATACCTGCTGTTTTTTGTCCGGGTCGATATCCGGTTGCTCAATCCGGGTGATAAGATCGTCTGCTGCAGAGAGAACAAACGTGTCCCGAATCGTCCGGGATACCGGCACCAGCGTTTCAAGCATGGGCATACATTCGCCTTTGGTGCATTGTATTCCTGCCGCACAGAGAACAAACGTTGGGAAAGTAGCCTCTTTCAGAACCGTTGAAATGCCCGCATTTGCAGTACGGTAACCCACGACAATACGACCCGTCGGATCATAGAGCGCGAGATAGCCCACCGGTTTATTCGTAGGGGGCACCTCGGTGAGTGCGCCACAAAAAAGACATTGGGTAATCGTTCTTGCAGACAGGGTCCGAATCCCATCATTTTTCATGGTGGCCCGCCCGGCATTCAGATCACCGGCGAATAGTTTCTGGTACGATTCCATGCAGTATATACCCTGATATATTCATTGAGCGGATAATCCTATATGCTATTGGATGGGGCATATCAGTTTTCGCATTACCCACCTCAACCACAAGCCAATAGTTACACATCTTTAAGGGAATACGGTCATACATCAGAGGTACCGCTTCTTTGGATGCGGCTACCGGGTATGGGGAAAAATGACTGCAAATACAATATGGATTGAGAAATACCGTCCGATGGTGCTGGATGATATCGTGGGGCAAGACGAGATCATCTCACGCCTGAAGTCTTATGTCATTTCAGGAAACCTCCCGCATCTGTTGTTTACCGGCAATGCGGGCATCGGAAAGACCACATCAGCCGTTGCGCTGGCGCGGGAGTTTTTTGGCGACACCTGGCAGACGAATTTCCGTGAACTCAATGCATCAGACGAGCGGGGCATCGATGTCGTCAGAAATCAGATCAAACAGTTTGCACGCACCGCACCGCTTGGCGGAGCAGCGTTTAAGATTCTCTTTCTCGATGAAGCAGATGCGCTCACCACCGATGCACAGGCGGCTCTTCGCCGCACGATGGAGAATTACGCACATAACTGCCGGTTTGTACTCTCCTGCAATTATTCATCAAAAATCATCGATCCCATCCAGAGCAGATGCGCGATATACCGGTTCCGTCCCCTCTCAGGAGAGGCAATCATCATGGAAATCACCAGGATTGCCGAAAAAGAAGGATTGACGTGCACCCCGGAGGCGCTGGATGCCATTGTGTATGTCGCTCAGGGCGATATGCGAAAAGCCATCAATGCGCTCCAGGGCGGGGCCATTGTGAGCACCCAAATAACCGCAGATATGGTGTATGAAATCACCTCAACCGCACGCCCGGAAGAGATTGAGGGGCTGATACACACTTCGGTGGGCGGTGACTATGAAGGGGCGGAGGCCTTAGTGCATGAACTCCTCTACTCACGCGGCATTGCACCCAATGAGTTGATCAATCAGATGTACCGATCCATTATCCGGCTTCCTTTGGAACGCGGGCTAAAGACACAATTAATATCGCACCTTGGCGAATCAGATTTCCGCCTGAGCGAAGGGGCGAATAGTGAGATACAGATGGAAGCACTGATCGCAAACATTGTTTTGAGTGCTGATTCTATGAAACCGTAAGGAGGCGCGCCGATAGTGGAAGACGAGTATGATGATATAGAGATTACCGACCGCGCAGCCGACTGGAATAAATTTCTCAAGAAGCATTACCGCAAAGAGTTAGGCGAGGTCAGCGCACAGTATCCGCACCTGAAATCCCTTGAAATTGATTATCGTGAGATCTCTAAATGGGGAAAGACCGGGCTTGAAATCGCGGATGAACTCCTGAATAATCCGGGAAAGGTGATCGGGGATGTCAGGGACGCTATCCGGAACCACAATCTGATCTTCACCAAGGATGATGAGAAAAAGACGGATACGATCAATATCCGGTTCCGGTGTCTCCCCAGGAAAATTGATGTGCGTGACATCCGATCCCACCACATCAACACCTTTGTGTCAGTGGAGGGGATTCTCAGAAAGACCACGGAAGTGCGGCCGCGACTGATTGAGGCCGTATTCCGGTGTCTGATGTGTGGCACCATGACTGCACCCTACCGGCAGGATTATTCGCAGTTTACCGAACCCTACCGTCCCTGTGCGCAGTGTGAGCGGCAGACCAAGATGGATCTTGTGCCGGCCCTCTCTACCTTTGTTGATGCACAGAAGCTGCGCATTCAGGAGTCGCCTGAAGGACTCCGGGGCGGAGAACAGCCACAGACGCTTGACGTGGATGTCACCGACGATCTCACCGGCGTTGTCTCTCCGGGTGACCGCGTCATCGTCAACGGCATTCTTCGTTCGGTTCAGCGGATGAACCGTGGTCAGAAGAGCACGCTCTTTGATATCTACATCGAGGCCAATTCAATTGAGATAGGCGAAAAGGAATACGAAGAGGTGGCCATATCGGAACTGGAGGAACAGGAGATCCTGGAGCTGAGTAAGGACCCTGAGATCTATGAAAAGATCTCCCGCTCCATTGCACCCTCCATTTATGGCATGCAGGATGTAAAGACCGCTATCTCCCTCGTGCTCTTTGGCGGTATTGCAAAAGAACTGCCGGACGGTAGTCGCCTCAGAGGAGATATCCACATGCTCCTCGTGGGAGACCCGGGGATTGCAAAGTCGCAGGTGTTACGGTATGTCATCAAACTCTCCCCGCGTGGTATCTATACCAGTGGTAAATCGTCCACGTCTGCCGGGTTGACCGCCACTGCAGTGAAAGACGAGTTTGGTGACGGACGCTGGACCCTTGAGGCAGGTGCGCTGGTGCTTGCGGACATGGGTATTGCTGCAGTCGATGAAATGGACAAGATGGCAAAGGATGACCGCAGTGCATTGCACGAAGCGATGGAACAGCAGACCGTATCCATTGCAAAGGCGGGCATCACCGCCACCCTGAAGACGCGGTGCGCCCTCTTAGGAGCGGCCAACCCAAAGATGGGCCGGTTTGATGAATATGCCCCAATAGCAGAGCAGATCAATATGCCACCGTCGCTCCTTTCGCGTTTTGACCTCATCTTTATTATGGAGGATAAACCGGAAGAGAAACTGGATCGGGCCATTGGTGAGCATATCCTAAAGTCCCACAGTGTCGGGGAGTTAATTGAGCAAAACACCCGGTTCCCGATTGAAGGTATTGATGAGGACTACATCACCCGGCAGCTTGCACCGGTCACACCAGAGATTGAACCGACACTGTTCCGGAAATACATTGCCTATGCAAAAAGAACCTGCTTCCCCATTCTCTCAGAAGAAGCCCGCGAACACATCATGTCCTATTACCTGAATCTGCGTGCCCTTGCAGACGATAACAGTAAACCAGTTCCCGTCACTGCGCGGCAACTGGAAGGGCTGGTGCGTCTGGCAGAAGCAAGCGCACGTATCCGGCTGAGTGATGAGATTAATTTCTCAGATGCAGATCGGGTCATCGCCATTGCCGACCGGTGTCTCAGGAAAGTGGCGTATGACGCGGATACCGGCACCTATGATATCGACAAACTGGTCACCGGGGTCTCAAAGAAACGGCGTGATATTGCCCGGATTCTCAAAGAGACCATCCGTGAACTGGCGGATGACAAAGGTTTTGCCCAGACTGCAGATATTACCAGCCATCTGGTGGCAGCCGGATACAACAAGGATGACATTGAAAAGATGATCGAGATGCTGACCCGTTCCGGGGAGGCGCTCCAGCCGCGTCACGGTGTGCTGCGGCTTCTTAATTAGCGCGACCGAACCACGGGTTTATTAATCCACCAAAGAAATTTCTGTTATGATACCAGATGATGTGCAGGCTGCCTTTGAGGCAGGCATAAAACTAGGTGCCCTCTACCACCAATGGGTGGGCACCCCGATATCCCCGGATACCGCAAAATCCGTAGAGACCGCTATTGCAAATGCAGTCGCCCTGCAACCCTGTGTGGACCGGGTGTCTGTGGTGATAAACACGGATATGATGGAAAGAAATCCCTTTGGCTACAGTGAACTGGAAGGCAGGATGCTCGAGGTTGAGATTCAGACCAGCGCAGGGGATGCGACCTGCATTGCATCTCTGAAATTTGACGGTGCCTATCCCCTCATGGAAATTATTGAGATCCAATGATTGGACGGAGTATGCCGGTAACCGATGATCACATGCATATCGATCGGGAAAACGGGAGGGGGATTGAGGCGGCAAAGGATTTTCTGCGGGCCGGTGGCACTCATATGTGTCTTGTCACCAAGCCCTCGTGGTCGCATGGCATCCACCCCGTCACCGGTGACGAGTTCAGGGACGTGTATGAAATTACCCTGAAGACCGCAGCGGCGATCCGGGAAACCGGCGTAACCGTCTTTCCCATTTTTGGCGTTCATCCGGCAGAGATCAGCCGGCTGACGGAACGGATGTCATTACCGCAAGCAGAAACGGTGATGAAACGCGGTCTTGAGATCGCTGCAGGATATGTCAAAGAAGGAACCGTTATCGCCCTGAAATCCGGCCGCCCGCATTATCCGGTTGATGCAGATGTCTGGGACGCATCGAATCGCATTCTCGGGCACGCCCTTTCCCTTGCACATGATACCGGCTGCGCTCTGCAGATTCATGCAGAGACCGGGCCATGCGCTGATGTCGTCGATATGGCACTACAGGCCGGTGTTCCGGTGAAACGCGTCGTAAAACATTTTGGTACGCCGGATACGCCCCTGATGCCCTCTCTACTGGCACGCCATGCGGCGATTCCCGCTTGTGCGAAAACCGGACTGACCTTTACGATGGAAAGCGACTATATGGATGACAACGCCCGTCCGGGGTCAGTCATTGGACCAAAATCCGTGCCCCGCTATACCCGTAAATACCTCGAAGAAGGACAGTTTACGGAAGATGACGTATGGAGGATTCATGCTGATACTCCCGCAGCGGTATATGGTGTAGAGATCACCCTTCCATAGGCAGCTCCCCATATTTTTAATCTGTTCAAATGAAAATAGTGTAGATAATGTACATGAAGATACACCGGCATGCCGGTGTCAGTCAAATTGTTGCGGTATGCGACAGGGAACTTCTCAACACCACCATCACCGACGGGCACCTGACCCTCCATATAACCAAGGAATTCTACGGCACAACGCCCTGCACCAAAGAAGAGGTCATACAGGCAATTGAACATGCGTCAAACTGCAACCTCATTGGCGAAAAGGCGGTGCAGGCAGCGATTGAATGTGGAATCATACAGGAAAATGGCTATATGAAAATCGGCACGGTGCCCCACGC
This sequence comes from uncultured Methanoculleus sp., assembly GCA_964523185.1. GTDB lineage: Archaea > Halobacteriota > Methanomicrobia > Methanomicrobiales > Methanomicrobiaceae > Methanogenium. The sequence goes on along the minus strand of CAZFXY010000019.1, from coordinate 4,775 downwards.
CCAGATCTATCGAACCTAACCAATAATCAAAGAGAGTACAGGAAATATGTCAATACAGGACAATTTTTGCCCAAAATGTGGGGGCAAAACGGATAATGAAGGCCTTTGCAACAGATGCATGAGATCAACCCTTGAATGGCTGGTCTGTGAGCCACGGGTGCAATGTGTGTACTGCCCTACCTGCAGCTCGATCAAAAAGGGGAGCACCTGGTCGGATACGCCCCATGACCACATGAAGCTGGCTGAAGAACTGGCCATCGGGGCAATTGCCGTGCATAATGATGTTCTGGATCTGGAGGTGGGCATTGTCACCATGAGTGAGCCCACACCCAACCGCACGCTCGTCACGGTGTACGCACGGGGCATGCTGTATGACAAACCGGTTCAGGGTACCTGTGATGTGCTTATTGTCTGGATAAAAGAGCAGTGCGACCGGTGCAGCCGGTTATCCGGGGGATATTATGAAGCCATAGTTCAGGTCCGGGCAACCAACAGACGGCCGGATCTCTATGAACGCCTGCGGGTGGATGCGATCGCCCATGAGGTGGAAGGGAGTGTGCAGGATGCCGGAGACCGCCTCTCCTTTATCACGCGGCTGGATGACACCCGTGACGGGGTGGATATTATTGTATCCAGCCACAGTATCGGCGATATCATTGCACGCCAGATTGTTACCGAGATGGGAGGCAAAATCACCCGCCATCCAAAGCTGGTGGGGGAACGGGACGGAAAAAAGTTATACCGTGTCACGGTCCTCCTGCGTCTGCCTCAGTTCCGGAAAGGTGATGTGATCACCTATAACGGTCGTTACTATGAGGTCAGGGGAACGGATTCTGGTCTTCTGCGGGTGTTTGACCTCAAGGAAGGGATATCAAATGTGCTGCACGACAGTTCCGAGTACCGGCTCATCGGCACCGTCCGGGAGGCAGAAACAGCGGACGTCACCTATATCGATCAGGATATGGCAGGCATCCTTGACCCGGTTTCCTACGAGATACGGGAAGTCAAGGCATATTCGTGGCTGAAGCTCAGCGACCATGAAACGGTGCGTATCCTTCGGGATCCGGAGAATGGCGAACTCATTCTGGTCGGATAACCATGAGAGTCCGGAGGTATCCGCGTGATATGCTGCCGCTTTTGAAAGATGCGGAATGGGTGGACACGTTTCGCCGTCCGTATGTCAAAGGAAGAGAGGCGTTTATTCCCGTCAAAGAGGGATATCACGCGGATCAACACCTTTCCGAGAGAGTGCCCTATACCGGACGGGGCTATCAGCTCCTTGGAGATGTGGCTGTTTTGCATGGCACTCCACCGACGCCGGCGGAGATAACCGCCCTCTGCGACTGGCTCCACCCCCGCGGGATTGTGTATATCTCCGGTTACTACGGAGAGAAACGAATTCCTGCGGCGACGCTGGTGTATGGAGCGTGTGGAGAGGTCTGCCATCATGAAGCCGGATATCAGTTTTATCTCGACCCGCTCAGAATGATGTTTGCGATGGGGAACCGTGAAGAAAAGGTCCGCATCTCCCGCGTAATCGCAGATGCTGCCGAGAGCAAAACGATACGGTGTGCAGACATGTTTGCGGGTATCGGATACTTCACCATTCCTGCGGCACGGAGCGGTGCAATAGTGCATGCAATGGAGATTAATCCTGACTCTTTTGCGTATCTGACAAAAAATATTGGGGCAAACAACGTTTCTTCAACGGTCATTCCGGAGCTGGGAGACTGCCGGGATGTCTTACGGGGTGTCTATGACTACATCCTGATGGGGCATTTTGATGCATTGGATTTTCTCTCCGATGCCTGTGCCCATGTGCACACGGGAACGGTGCTGTGTGTCCACACCGTGGGGGAACAGACTGAGGCGATCAGACAATGCTGCGCGGAGGCGGGATATGCCACAGAGATTATCCCGTACCGGGTCAAGAAATATGCACCAGGTCTCTTGCATATGGTGCACGATGTGGTGATACAATGAATACCATACGAACAACACTAACGGGAAAAGAGATTGTGCTGGGCATCACGGGAAGCATCGCTGCGGTAAACGGGGTACGGCTGGTGCATGCACTCCGCCGGTGCGGGGCTGATGTGCAGGGCGTGATGACCGAGGCTGCCTGTGGCATTCTGCACCCGGATGCAATCACCTATGCAACGGGTCGTGAGACCCTTACCCGGTGCGGGGGACTGGTAGAGCATGTCACCTACTGCGGTGATAACGGGAGTGCTGACCTGTTGTTGATTGCACCGGCCACTGCAAATACCATCTGCAAAATAGCCCATGGGATCGATGACACGCCGGTGACGACGTTTGCCACCACCGCCATTGGCCGCGGTATGCCGGTCATTCTAGTGCCGGCGATGCATGAGAGCATGTTCCGCCATCCGGGTGTCCGGGCCTGTCTCGAGACGCTCACTACATGGGGCATCACGGTGATTTCCCCCCGGATAGAGGAGGGAAAGGCAAAAATCGCCGCGGTTGACACCATCGTGCATGCGTGCGAACGCGTGCTCTCCGGCCAGCCGCTTTTCGGGAAGACCGTGCTGATCACAAGCGGCCCCTGTCGGGAACGGCTGGATGATGTGCGGGTGCTGACCACTCGCTCGTCCGGCCGTATGGGCAAAGAACTGGCCCGCGAGGCCTCCCGTCTCGGTGCAGAGGTCTGGCTGGTGCACGGGGATACCCTGGCTGTGCCGCATGTCCACAATGTGTATGCGGAATCTGCTGGTGAGATGCGGGAATGTGTTTTCAGTCTGTGTGCAGAACGCGTGTTTGACTATTATATCAGTGCGGCCGCAATCTCAGATTTTGCGCCGGCGCCCTGTGCAGGCAAGATACCCAGCGGACAGACGGTATCCGTTGACCTGCTGCCCCTGCCAAAAATAATCCGGGACGTGATGCAGGCAGAACACCGGCCGAAGACGATTGTCGGGTTTAAACTCGGGTGGAACAGTCGGGAAGAGGCCCGCGGCCTGCTGGATGCAGGGGCGGATATGGTGGCGGCCAATACCCCGGATGCACTGGGTGCAGCGTCCGCGGCATACGAACTCATCACCCGGGACGGTAGTGTGCATGCAGCAGGGACAAAGACCGAAGTGGCGGAGATGCTATGGCAGCATCTGCAGTAGGCTTCTCGCCCGGTCATATATCGGGATATTTCCGCAGGTTTGACGGGGAACGCCCGGAGGTGACCGGCAGTTGCGGGGGAGGTATTGTCATCGACAAAGGGGTGCATGCGCTGGTGACACCGGCAGAAAAGACCTCGGTATCGATTCATCTGGCATGGTCCGCAGATGTGGACACCTGCGTTGCCCGCAGCTCCCCGCTCGTTGCATATGCCCTCGGGCGTCTGGGGGTGAGTGCAGCGGTCAAGACCCTGACGTCCCTGCCCCTTGGAGCAGGATTTGGCCTCTCTGCTGCGGCACTGCTGTCTACGCTTGTGGCAGCCAATGCCCTCTTTGATACCGGTTTCTCAGATGCGGCCCTTGTTGGAATAGCCCACGAAACGGAACTGCACTTTCAGACCGGTTTGGGGGATGTCGCGGCCTGCACCGGCGGCGGTATTGTCTGCCGGAGACATCCCGGCATCGAAACAGAGATCATCCGGATGAACGGAGAGGGGGTAGAGGTATCGGCATTGAGTCTCGGGCCGCTGCATACCGCCGATGTCATCACCTCTCCGCTACAGATGGCCCGGGTGAAAGAGGCCTACAGACCGCAATGCGCCACGAGCCCCGAGGATTTTTTTGGTATTTCGCGGCGGTTTGCTGAGAAGAGCGGGCTTGTGGTGGATGAAATCCGTCCCATGCTCGAGGTTTGTGACGCACGCGGGATACCGGCGTCGATGACGATGCTGGGCAAGGGTGTTTTTGCTCTTGGCGACCAATCGTTCTCTGTATTATCTGCATTTGGCCAGCCTGTTCGGCTGCATGTGGCAGCACAGGGATTCAGACTTATTGATGTGATACCATGATACCCGAAGATCATCCCCGATACCGGTCGCTTATGGCCCGGGAACGAATTGCAGACGCCGTCCGGTCAGGCATTGTTGTTGTCGAGGGAGCCAGTGCGCACGGACGGGGCGAGGCGTTTGACTACCTTCTCGGAGAGAGGACCTCAGCGTCGGCGAAGCGTGCGGAAGAGACCGCTGCCGCATTTCTCATGGCAGGTTTCCGCCCAATGATATCAGTGAACGGGAACACCGCCGCCCTTGCTGCCGAGGAGATTCGTGCACTGGCAGAGGCGTCCGGTGCCGCGGTGGAGGTCAATCTCTTTCATCGCACCGAAGAGCGAATAACAGCGATCACCGCACACCTAAAGGCGCACGGGGTAAATGTCCTTGAGGGCACTGCTGAACGCCTGTTGCCTCTTTCGCATGACCGGGCGTTCTGCCTGCGTGAGGGCATCTATGCCGCAGATGTGGTGCTGGTGCCGCTCGAAGACGGAGATCGCTGTGCGGCACTGGTCGAAATGGGCAAGACCGTGATTGCCATTGACCTGAACCCGTTGTCCCGCACGGCACAGGCCGCCACCCTGACGATTGTGGACGAACTGACGCGGGCGCTGCCGAATATTACCGAGGCGTGCATGAGTCTCTCCGATGAGGCAGGCAGAGAACTCATCGCAAAACATGACAATACACGCCTTCTCTATGCCGCATTACAGAGAATGCAGGAGCACCTGACCGATGCTATGGATTGAAAAATACCGGCCTCAGACGTTTAATGAAATCCGGGGACAGGAGGCAGTCATCGCGATGCTGCAGGCGT
>CAZFXY010000018.1:9836-18831 GCA_964523185.1 uncultured Methanoculleus sp. | reverse complement strand
TCGCTTACATCCCCTTGGCTAAAGACCAAGGGGTTTTACGCTTAATTTATAAATCTGACCCGAACGGGGTTATCCGGGTCATACATCAGTCCTGCATGCACAATGTGCACATTGTTGAAACAAATCAGTATATAGTATAATGAGTAGATAGGATGTCTGGTGAGAACCATGGTAGCATTAACAGAAGAAATAAAAACGGCCTTTGCAACGATAAAGGCATTCCCGGTCGCCACCGCCTCAAAGGACGGCTGGCCAAATGTCGTTCCCATTGGATTTGTGGAACTTGTTGATGATGAGACGATCTGGGTGGCAGACAACTTCATGAAAAAGACGCTGTCAAACATCAAAGAAAACCCAAAGATCTCAATCTACGTCTATGGCCCGGAGACAAAGGGATGTTACCAGATCAAAGGTGATGTTGAGATAAAGACCGAAGGACCGGAATTTGCAAAAATGCAGGAAACCGTCCATTCAAAAATGGCAAAGGCACCGGCAAAAAACCTGATGATTGTTAAAATTCGTGAAGTGTTCCAGTGCAGTCCCGGGCCTGGTGCCGGGGACAAACTGCTCTAATCTTTTTTTCTCAAACCGCGTGCACATACATCTGCAGATGATTTCCCGATCACGGGATGCATCCTCAACGTTTCAGGTATCCCGTGACCGCGTACAGACCTCACCCGCAGTCACGGCGGACTGCGCTGGATAGAGCCATCCTGAAAATATCCGGGTGGCAAGGGGCATCATCAGATAGGTCATCAAAAAGATCGCGATCGCCGCTATCACTGCCCCTCGAACAAGGAGCGGGAACGGGGTTAAGAGTGGCATCAGGTAAAGCAGGATAAGGCTAATGATAGGAAATATCGCGCACCAGGACACCACGGCCATCTTGTATCTGGGCGGAGGCGCCCTCACCGTTGGTCCGGGGAGAGAGAACCAGGTTTCCAGTCCGGACAGGGTCTCAGTCGAGGCAGGAACCGTGGTGAGGGTGCACTTTCGTTCACACCACTGGACGTGAGTCTCAGATTCCATCCATGCATCCAGATGCTCGGGGGTGTCAAATTTATAGATGATGTGATAGGTGCCCCGCTCCGTTTCCGGTCGTATCACATTCACCCCGAGGTTGCCCGGCATGGCCATCAGGGCAGTGATCGCAGAGGCAAGTTCCTGTTCAAAGACGGCGTTCTGGTCAGGTGGCACCCGTTCGGTGACGATGACCGTTACCCCGGCCTGTTCGTTATCGGACATATAATTAGGGAGATATTGTCGGGCAGATCTAATAATGGATTATGGTTGTCATCCGGGGGTGCCTGTTGCAGGAGGCGGGTGCAGTATCACACTTCATGCTCGTCCAAGGCGAAATGCACGACACAGTGGCCGAACTCAAAGAGTTTTTCACGCGGAACGCGGTCGCGCTGGTACTGATGAATGGCATCCTCAACCGTCTGCCTGGTGAGACGGTTTTTCAGTTCAAACATGGCGACAGGGGGCCGTTGATGAAGAGGGCCATGTCAAGGGCAAGCTGCGTTTCGTCACGACTGTAACGGAGCTGCCTGGTTATGCTGAAACGGTTTTTGTCATACCGCTCCTTGGCTGCTGTGTTGCCCGGTGATGTCAGTGATCATGACAACACCTCGGAAGAGAAACTCCAACAACTCATCAAGCAAATTTGGCGGTCAGATAACTGAATTATCCGAAAATATGTTTGTGACACGTCACAGGGGAGATGGGCGGGCATCCCGGACAGTTCTCCTGCTCCGTTTGTTGTGTTGACTCCTTCAAAATCTGGTGAAGTTTCAGATAACTAAAATATGAACGCACGTATCAATAATAGTATGATACTTGAGGAAAAGATATCTTTTGATGAGGAGTCTGCAGCCCTTTCTTTTAAGGAATGGCTTGCTACATTCGGGTGTAAGGCTAAAATAAACCCGGTTTTTGATTATTTTACCGACGATGTCATCAGAGGCAATCTTGATGCCATTGACACATGGTGCAGCGAAATGATCACGGAAGATCAGGCACATGCTCCTCTCTATCAGCACATTAAACAGGCAAATTCAAATGTAAAATGTGGGATGCAGATCATCCTTGAAGGTCGTTCTGCCGGCGATATCCTATATACCAAGATGGATCAGATAATCTCAGATACAAAAGTACTATCGGCAATTTTGAAAGATCCAACCATGGAAAATCAGGATCTTTCATCAGAGAAGTTCAATAACAGGATATTCACTAAAATACCTCTGTCCTATCTCAACATGATCCTCGAAGATAGTAATTGTATCTCACAATCCGGTGACGATACTATTCTTACCCGGGACATTACGCTGGGGGAAATACTCAATGAGTTATCCATTGAATCACTGAATTTGTCGGAACGGGTAGAATACCCCGGATTATGCAATAGGTACTGTTACATCCCTGTTATCCAATATGAAGTGATTTTTTCACTGCCATCACACATACTCCTGGAACCCCGGACTCTTGAAAGTAAACTGGAAGAACTGGGTGTTCATCAAAATCCCATCGATGCATTTGTTGACTCGTTTTCATTAAAATGCGATATCATTCAACATATTCTTAAAATTATTGAGGAAAATACCGTCCTGTCCATTGAAGAATTAAATGGTAAACTCCGTGATGTCCATCTTGACGATGCTGATGAATGGGGGCATTCCGTTCTGTTAATCAACATCCCTGTCACTCAGCAGTTTGTTTTTGAACTACACAAGGCAGGATACATTACCGGAAATGATCAAAAACTGAGAATTCCGTCAAAATCAGGAAAGAGACAGCGGAAGTAAGGAAAGGGCCGATTTGTTATAAAATTCAAAATTCAGGATTGAGTTTTATCGGTTTTTTGTGTGATGGCTGCGGGCATCATGGGGGTTTTACACGCAAACGATGATTTTCAGTCAGAGAATATTCCCAAACCTAACGTATGTTCAGGAACTCTTACTCACCCTGGGACCTCTGTAATTTGGCTGAATCCATCATAAGATATTTTTGTCGCCTTTGAAAAGATCAGGAGCACACACTCCGCCGGCGAATACTCAGGAGTCAGTCCTGCGCTTTTTTATGACATTCAGGATCGTACAATAGAACCCGAACGATGTGTCAGGTTTTTTACCTCTCAAAAAGGTTTGAGTTGCTCATTCAGGATACGTTTCATTCGCTTAAAAGATTCCAAATTCTCCTCAAGCACCGATGGGTCAAGTTTACCCAGGGCTTCAAAGGAACGTTTATTCTTTTGGTAGGCATTTGAACATCCTGATGTTGCCTGTTTCAGACTCTCCTGAATATCGTGGCGATGGCGATCCTCAATATTGTGAATCGGTAGCAATGCTGATTTTCGCAGACAATTGCCATAATGCCTCCAGAGGGTATCGGAATCAGCTGCAATCCAAGTCTCCATGCAGGTTGCCATCAAAAAAACCTGTTCGTCATTACTGCCATCCGGCCGTTCCCAACCATCACGCTCTTTAAGATGTGCCCATGGTCTTTCCAGGTCATTCACCGGATCTTCGCTGTCGACAAGCATAGCAACATAATCTGCTTTGCCGGACGTGTGTTCGGTTTTGAAACCACGATAGGCTAAATCACGACCTCCACACCCTGTGAGCTGAGGCATCTTTCCTTTGAAACCGGCTGACTCCAGTAATTTACTGAAACCTGCACGACACCGAACATGCAAATCCTTTCCATCACCCCCGCCCTCCAGGTAGATCTTTGCCTTCACCAGCGTGTACCTCCAATCTCTCCTTTCAGCCAGAGGTCACCAAGACGGTAATTTTCCAGCCATTCTTTGAGGTCATCACGGTTCAGACGCTGCATCCGGGTTTTACCGTCCCTCTTCTCACAGACAATGACCGATTCCGGTGTGTCGCTCAGTGCATCCACCAGCATATCCGAATGAGTCGTGACAATCAACTGGCACCGCTTTGATGCAGAGATCATCAGGTCTGCAAGATAAGGCAGGACATCGGGATGAAGACCAAGTTCCGGTTCCTCGATACAGACAAGTGGCGGGGGATTCGGATGACAGAGAATTGCTATCAGACAGAGATAACGCAATGTACCGTCAGAAAGACGGGTCGCCGGAATGCTGAACGGCCCTTCTTCCAGATAAAGCTGCACCCACCCACCCTGAATCTGGACATTAAAATCATCAATTTCAGGGTAGAGGGTGCCCAGTGCTTCAATAATGTCCTGTTTTACGCGAGGACGAAGTGCATTCAGCACAAGGGCCAGGTTTTCACAGTTCTCCATCAGATAATCGGTGGGTAAGTCGGCCTTCTGCATTTGCCGCGGGGAAGTGTAGCGCCCGAAGGTCCATTCCCGGTAGAGACGAAATGAACCATACATTTCGGTCAGGTAGGCAAGCATCGGATAGCGTTCCGGGTCACGAACCTGTGAGAGGACAGAACGTTCCGGATCGATTTTGTCACGGGGGAGTTGCCGTTCTTCACTCTCTTCTCCCCCCGCACCCACACCTGACTCTGAAACAATCCGTGTCTGCTGTGCCTGTTGATTGGGCCGATCTTTGAGTTTGACATACCCGTTTTCGTTTCGGTAATAGAACAAAGGTTCCCGATATGTGGGAAAAGGATTCTGATTCTCAATCCGCTCTGCTGTTACCTCAAACCGCATACCATGCTCCACAAATGAAAAAATATGCCGGGTTGGCATCTCTGGGTGATTTGGATGTGCAACAATCGCCTCAATAGTAGCAGTAGGATTCTTTGCACCCTTCCATAACCAGTCACGAACACCCCCTGCCTCTTTGACCGGGGCAGAGAGATCTTTTGGCGCTGCCCGCAGCAGACTAATCACCTCAATGAGATTAGACTTTCCCGAACCGTTCGGGCCGATCAGTACATTGAGGGGGCCAAGCGGAATGGATTCTGTCTCCGGCCCAAACGACAGAATGTTTGTCAGACGGAGTTCTTTCAGGATTGGTTCATGCATGTGCGGCACTTCCTCTTCCCTATATCTACTACCGAAATAATCATTCTTCTCCCTCGTACATCATTCTCTCGCCTCACCACCACAATCGCATTCGTTAATGCCTGATATCTCCTCCTCAGGGATTTCACCATCCTCAAAGGAATTTCGAAGGTAGTGCTTTCGTCAGGCGAGAGGACAAACGCCTCACTTCCCAATGCTCCGGCACATCCCCCTGCCATTCCACACCGGAAGGCTTGAGGGGCACATCCGGGTGCTACCAAAAGTGAAGGCACCAGGATATCCTTATAGAAAATGCCCAAAAGGTCTATGCAATATACCCCGTCTTTCCTTCCGGCCATTCCCGTACCGGCAGCATACCAGGAAATGCCCGCTCCAGGAGTTCCCGGTTAAAGTGTGCCCATGTGACCGTTTGTGCCGCTGTTATCGCGGATGGGGGGGATGGAGAGGGCGGAACGGATGAGGCGGATGGAAAGGATTCCGGATAAACCAATCTCTGCCCCTCCATCGTCAGGTGCAGGCGGGGAAACCGCTTGTTTGCATAGAGATCGTCACAGAGAAGGACTTCGTTCAGGTCGCGGATCACTGCCCGCCCGGCGAGAGAATCAAGTGCAAGATCACCGTCACCGGGGATGGCGATGATATTTTGCACCCGGTGCGAGAGCCGTCCGAGGATGTCACGGGCAGAGAGCGTCCGTGTATCCCGGAGATGACAAAGAAACCGCAGCAATACCGGAAGGTCTTGCAATGAAAACAGGGCGTCGCCTGGCCCGCCCGGCCCGGTCGTTGTAATCGTTACCCATGACCGGAAGGAGTAGTTGGTCTCCCGGGCAGGCGGTGCCGCCATCGAATCACGCACAGCGCATGGCCGCTGATCTGTCGTGAACGCCCCATCATAGGAGACGGTGCGCCCATTCTCGAGATCAATCTCTAAGAGCGCTGACCCGCTTCCGTTGTCATGCGTGGACACCCCGTGCCCGGGATGGAAACGAACCATCTCCACCATCGGGTCATGCTCCACATCCCGCGCCAGTGCAAGATCCCGAACCGCCGTAAACATGAGCGTAAAAAGCGGATAGTCCAGAGAGCCGGCATGCGGTTTCCAGTCAGTAAAAAGGAAATATTCGAGGGCGGCAGGCGACGCCCGGATAAGAGCGAGGATGGGAAGAATCCAGTGCTGATACTCAAAACGGAGATAATGTTCCCAAATCCCTGTGGGATGCCATTTCAACCACGGATGCCGCTCAAATGCCTCTCGATTAACGCGTTCAATCGCCGCCATCCGTTTTTCATCAGATACGCCATCCGGAAACACCGGGAGCCTGAGTGCGACCACCGGAGAGCAGGCAGACTGCTCCAGAATATATGCCGCAAAAGAGCAGGGCAAGGCACCCCCATCTACCGATTCATTGCGGGCATACTGTTCAAAAACCTTCGGTGCTTCATAGACATCCCAGTCCCGAAGCGGGATACTCCGCTGAACCTCGACCCCTTTTTGAGAGAGAATATATCTGACCAGACCTGCATTGGTGTGCTCAATGACATACGTGTTCATCAACGCCCGCTGCATTCCGGGGTCTTTGACCATACGAAACAGGTATTTCATGATTCGGAGATAGGATTCATACCCCTCCCTGAGGTAGTAATGCGGCGTTTTTCCACTCTGCCGTGGGGCCCGAATCATTTCAGAGCCCAGTATCCCGAGTGCAGAGAGATCCTCACAGATTTTCCCTGCCCAGTCCTTTGAGATTGATGTCTTTCCCTGCGAAATGTAGGACGTCCCGAAATCTTCGTGGATCCTCGACGGATAGGAATAGAAGCGAACCTCCCCGGATTCGGTTGGATAGCAGACGCCACATCCCTTCTGCATACCAGGTTGTGGGGACAGACCCGTGTTCACCACAAAGTACCACAGTACCTCCCATTTCTGCCTCGTCATCTCTTCTGGTTCCATAGTCGAAATGTCCCTGTTATGTACCATGAGAAATACCCGTTCAGAGGTCATCAATGCACCGGATAATAACACCTGAAAGCATCGACCCGTATACCCACCACCCAACGCGTAGACTTTCGTGAAAATGACTCAACGCGTCGACAATACCTCAGAATGCCTTACCCTTTCACGGAATTTATCAATCACATATTCCCATCTTAGTATATCAGCGAGGAGGTGAATCATGGCAAAGAAAAACGATAATAAGGGCGCATCCCGTAAAGACTCCGGTGCCGAAAAGACTGGTAAGGACGTTAAGTCTGGCACCGCGCCTGCAGGAAAGGGAAGAAAGTAATCTCTTCTCCCTTTTCTAGAATCAAAATAAATCTTTTTTTCAGACTTTGTGCACGAGCATGCGTAATCATTTCTGGTTTCATGGTTGTTTTCAGGGGTCTGGTCCAACAGCATCTGCCGCATGCTGATACACGAAAAGACTCTGTGTGTTGCGCCGGGCACCGCGTTTCATACCACTATGCCACCCGCTCCGGCGTCCATGCAGGGTCAACAAAACTCAGGATGGCAGCCACCGTATCTCCGGTATTCCGGTAACCTTTCATTACGTCAGGCATGATGTATGCAGCGCTTCCGGCAGGAACCGTAACCATCGTTCCCGCAGGGGTGTACACCTCAATTTCACCTTCAATCACGTAGATTACCTCTGAGGCACCAATGAGCCGGTTGAAATCTGCAGCGCCTCCCGGGAGAAGTTCTGCGTATGCGAGACTATAGTCAATCGGGACGTTCATTTCCGGCATCAGCACCTCATTTACGATGCTGTAAATCATCATATCAGACCCAATGTCCCATTCGATCCCGTCCCGCGAATAAGGGATGACGATGGGGACACCGTCTGTTTTTGTTGTGCATACCGAAAGGTCAGCGCCTGAAACCTCAATGTCTGAACCAAACGGTGGCTGAACCACGTCAATAAACTGAAGACGGGTATTGCCCACCGCCGTCGTTGACTGGAGGACACCCGCCGGCAACACAACAACATCCCCTTCCCGGGCAGATACCGTCACATTATCGCATTGAATCTCTGCTTCCCCCTGGAGGATACCGATCATCTCTGCCGTCCCAACCAACCGGCGGAAAGGTAACACATTCCCCGGTGCAAGAGTGACAAGCCCCATGCTGTAGTTTATCGCGATATCCGGCGTATCCTCGCCGATGATACCGGCATAGTGTGCCTGCCCGTCAAAGATGGAGAAACCCTCTGCCGGGGTAAGCAGGCGAATGCCCTCGCTTTCTGCAAGTGGCGGACTCTCCGTCAGGCAACCGGCTGAGATACAGATGCTGATACAGATGAAAATGAGAAGGATGGCTCTGTGCATGAGTAGTAATTTGTGCGGGATGAAATAAATGAAAGTATTTTTGGTCGGAAAAGTGTTCGGGATCACAGAGACAGGGTATCGGAATGGGATGATATGCTCTGGGTGAATGGTTGGGCAAAAAAATGAAAAAAGGCTCGCAGTATGCTCCAATATAATGAACGTCTCTGTGGAAAGGGTCTGGGGCGGGGTTTCAGGGAAGAGCAGGCGGTGAATATTTTAGATGGAATGCAATTCCACCCCACACCCGGGAACCGATAAAAAAGGCAACGGGCCTCTGGTGTGTGGCCAGGGGGCCGATGGTCTTCCAAAACAGTATTCTAACGAGTATGTGTATTGATGGGAATGGGGTAGGGGATCATCTCCCCTGCTCATTGCTGACACAGGGGTGGGTGGAAGGTATGAACTCTTTGCCTTTCAACAAATGATTGGGTGGTTATTGTTCAGCGGACGGGCCGCCATACCGGAGGCCGGTGCCTGAACCCGCAGGGCGGTTCTCCTGCAGGAAGGCACGGACAGCTTCACGATCACGGTCACGGTCACCGTTCTCAAGAGCGGTCTCTAGAGCAGTCGTGTCAACGCCGTTTGCCTGCATCTTTGTGATCATTTTCTGCATGCGGTATCCGTTCATTGAAGAACGGTCTTCATTCTTTGCCGGTGCGTCGGCAGGGCAGTTCTCCTGCAGGAAGGCACGGACAGCTTCACG
>CAZFXY010000018.1:0-9736 GCA_964523185.1 uncultured Methanoculleus sp. | reverse complement strand
CCGGTGCGTCGGCAGGGCAGTTCTCCTGCAGGAAGGCACGGACAGCTTCACGATCGCCGTTCTCAAGAGCGATCTCTAGAGCAGTCGTGTCAACGCCGTTTGCCTGCATCTTCTCAAGGGCGACCTGGGCACCATTGCCGTCATTCATCATACCACCGCGTCCCGCTCCGTTGCCTGCCCCCATTGGTGCAGCCATCGCAGCGCAGACACAGAGCACGGCAAGGCCGGCAAGGGCGAGTGCAAATTTACTCCTTTTCTTCATTTCTTCTCCTGTTTTTTTGGGTCCGGGCAGGCAGTGGAACACCCCCCGAACCTCTGAACATAAGATTCACGCAAAGGGGTATAAATGCATAAAATGGAAGAGTGAGAACGATGCAACCAAACGGTTCAACACAGGCACTGTTTTTTTTCTGGTGAACAGATGGACCCGCAGATTCGTTCACCGTCTGTCCGGACACACACTATTACCACAGGATACCCCCTGATGGGGAGAGAAAGAAAAAAATCACGCGTTTATCTCAAAAGCCCTTACGGATGTTATCTTAAAAACGGCCCATCCGTTCAGAAACCACCGCACAGAAAAAATAAGACGGGATGAATATCTGCACCAGCCCCGGTTGTGTGATCAGGGCCGGTACCTTCCTCATCTGAAGGTTGTTTCGTACCAGAATGAGAGAGGTAGGACACACCCGCCTCGTCACTATAGGATGGGGGTATTCATCAAATATGGTATTCACAAACCCATTTTTTGGTATCTATTTTTTTCAGCATCTATTACTGGGGAGGCAGGCCATCCGGCCGTGTTCCGGGGCCACCACCTGCGGGCCGGTTCTCCTCCATGAAGGCGAAAACTGCATCCATATCACCATTTTCAAGAGCTTCTTCGGCTTCTGTGGTGTCGATGCCATTCTCCTGCACCATATCAGGCATCTCCTGAATCTCTCCGGCGTCCATCTCAGGGATACCATCCGGTGCCATGCCCTCCGGGATTCCCCTTCCTCTTGACCTGGCAGATGTGACCACTATCGCAGGGATACCATCCGGCACCATGCCCTCCGGGAGTGTTCGTTCCTGGAGGAGTGGGGGGCTGTTGTCATCTCAGGCATACCATCCGCCGCCCTGCCCTCCAGGGCGGGGTCATCTGGCCTGATGGTATTCACGGGTGTATCAACAGGCAATTTCCGTCAGGAAATGGTAGTGACGGTTCCCGTTTCATCAACAGGCAGCAGATCATAGGAACCGGCACTATCGAATCCGGTTTCATTACCGTTGCCCATCACAAAGGGGAGAACGACTGCTGCACATACGCAGACTACAGCCAAGCCGGCTATTGCAACCATTCTTTTTTTGCGTTTTTCCATAACGTGAGCCCCCATTTACGATCCATTCCAGGCAGGGGTGAAACGTCCCGGCCTCTGTTCATACGATTCACCAGGTGAAGGATAAATGCAAAGAATAGCGGGGATTATACGGATAAACCACGGGGTTGCAAGTGATTTCAGATAGTTGCCCCGACCGATTTTCTTCATACGATTTATCCGGTAAAAATGGAAAAAAAGGGGTGAAACATGCAACCGTGAGATTTCACTGATCTTCAGGGATCGTGTGCAACGCCTCTTCCAGTGCTGCAGCGGAGGGGTATCGGTCTTCCTTCTCTTTTGCAATGCAGCGCATCACAACGTTGTCCCACGGTGCCGCTGCCGGAACACGGGAGGAAGGAAGAATGGGTGCCTCCCCGAGGATAGCATCTGTCATCTCCACCAGCCCGCCATCATCAAACGGACGGCGTCCGGTCAAAAGCTCATAGAAAACAATCCCCGTCTGATAGATGTCAGTCCGGGTATCCGCATCCCCGAAGCGGCGGGGGGCAATCTGTTCCGGGGCCGCATACTGGATGGAAAAGCCCACAACGGATGATTCATGACCGTCGCCCATTACCGTCCCCAGACCCCAGTCTGTTATTTTGGCGGTATTGTCCTCAGTGAGAAGGATGTTGTGGGGCTTGATGTCGCGGTGGATGATGCCGTGCTCGTGGGCATACATAAGTCCACGGACGGTGTCTTTGATAATCGCCGCTGCTTCTGCAGGGGGGAGGGGCAGGGTGGCACTGGCAAGCGATCGGGATACATACTCCATTTCAACAAAGGGCACCGGCAGGATATTGACCGAGCAGATGCGGACAATGTTCGGGTGGGAAAGCCCTTCCCAGAGTCTCATCTCTTTTAAGAAGATGCGGCCCGTCGTCTCATCAAAGCTGATAGGGACTTTAACGGCGACGACCGCCCCGTTGGACCGCCTGACCGCCCGGAAGACTCGTGCGATTCCGCCTTTTCCGATAAACGACACATCGCGATAGCGGTCTGAGAGGGTGGCGGGGAAATAAACGTCACGCATCTGCGTGTCCATGATACGGGTCTCATCGAAGGGGTCACCGACGTGGGCAATACGGGTCCGCTCGTTCTCGTCCCCCGATACATAAGGAGTGATGAAACGGGAGCGGTGATAGAGCCCGAGAAGGACGGCCGCAAGACAGAGCACAGGGGGTCCCAGGCTACCCGGAACGCCCGGATTCCCCGGACCAACCAGGAGCAGGCCAGCCGAAACGACCCCTGCGATGCCTGCCACGACGAGGTAGGCACCGAGGAGATACCGGGGAGATTTTTCCGTTGCGGTGGATGCAGCAAGAATGACTCCTGCCACCGAGAGAAATGCCAGCCCGACAATGACCGGACTGGCGCCCGGCAGCGTCCCCAGAACCATAATGGACGGGAAACCTGAGAGAAACATCGCCGAACTGCACAGAACCGCAAGGATGGTGTACCCAACAATCAGGACGGACACGGTGTGCCCGCTCCGGTTCAGGACACCCGCGTGCCGGGTGCGCCGGTCAGCAACCGTGAGCAACCCCGCAGCAACGAGGGATCCCAGAAAGGCAAATGCCGACCAGAGCATTCCTTCCTCTCCCCGGGGGAGGGGGAGGGCGAAGGGGCCGGCCCTGTTCACCCGCGGATCCGGCTTATGTGCATTGACCTGCATCTCCGGGGTAACAGTGGCCGTATATGCATCAATGCCTGCAGTCAGGGGGGCTACATCCTCTACAATGACGGCACCCGTGAGTTCTCCCATCATCTCAAATGGTTTGCGATCCGGGAAGTTTCGCCTGTTTTCCCCCTCCCATACCCTGAGCTGATCCAGGGAAGGTGACTGAATAAGAAACGGCTCGTCTCCGATTCCATTGCCACTGGCATCGGTCCCTCTATACCCGCTCCAGCTGTTACCCACCCGCCCCTCAAATGAGGCACCCTCATATTCGCAGGTTGTCACCGGCGATGTCCATGAGGCCTCCGGGGAGGACGAAACAGCTCCTGTGGCACCGTTTATTTCATTGTAATACACCAAATTCCCATCCGATTCCCGAATCTGGAGGCCGTTACGCTGACCCTCAATAGAGGTCCCGGCAACGAAAGTCCGGTCTGCATCATAGATGCAGATGTCAATGCTGGTTCCGGGATAGGTGGTAGCAGCACCCGCCGTCATGCAGAACAGTCCTGCAAAGAGCAGAACGGCAACGACCAACACGTGTACAAAGCGGGTGCTTCTGGTGATCCGGCTCTCTCTGCTCCCATTGTCACATCTGTTGTTCATAGGCACCGGTCTTCTCTTATTTGTCTGCTGCATCCTGCACTTCTGCAACGATGAAAAGGAACCTGACCCCGCGGGGACCACGGGCAAGATCGATGATATCGCCTGCCATCAGCCGCACCTCGGTGTTCGCATCGCACGGGTTGTCATTCAGGTAGGTACCCCCGGTGCTTCCCCGGTCGGTAAGATACCAGCCCTCTCCCTTCCGGCGTATTTCCGCGTGCGGCCGGGATATGCGGGTGACAAATTCAAAATCCCGATTGACAACAATGGCAGCATCGCCGGTGAGTCTTCCCGGTGGGGTATACTGAACTGCAGAGGCATCGTTCCCGTCCATGAGCGGGCCGAGACGTTTCTCCTCCCGCCCAATGCGTGTCACATCTTCGAAGAGGGGGATGGTCTTCCCGTCCGCTGGCCCACCGAGGACAAAGATGACCGGCGTCTCTCCTGCATATTCACGGGAGACCATCCGCCGTGCTTCCTCTACTTTTGCTCCCAGCTCGCTCCCCTTAATATCGATATCTAAGTTTGAAAATAACCCAAGGTTGCGGATAATCTCCTCGATGCCGCCGGGGCGGGTGGTGTACTTCCAGACCGGAAGCGACCCGCGGGAGGTGGCCCGCCCGAACCCCGCCTCTTTGGTGATGATGCCAGCGGTGAGCATCTTCTCGAGATGTTTTTTCGTATTCACATAGGAGGTGCCAATCCCGGTAGCGATCTCACTGGCATCTTTCGGGGTGTGCTCAATTATTTTGAGGATATGCAGACGCACGGGATTTGAGAGCACATTGAGGTAGCGGGAGAGATCCTCATAGTAATCCATATCTTCGTTCATCATCACCGTCTTTGCATTGGCATACTCATCTGGATCATTCATTTAATCACGTCCTTCCTGGCGTATCGCTTTGCCGTGGACCCTGACAACAATCAGGGTAATATTATCTGTTGATCTCCGGGCAGCCTCTTTCATGAGGATTTGGGCTGCACCTTCCGCAGTCGACGCCTCTCCTGCCAGCATCATTGTCTCTCGCGTGACATAGTCATGCAGGCCATCGGAAGAGACGACGAGTGTGTCACCGGCACAGAGGGGATGGACCGTGCATTCGGCAGCAAAGTCTGTCCCCAGCGAGTGGGTGATGATATGTTTCATCGGGTGGGAGCAGGCCTCCTCCTGCGTGAGAACCTCCCTGTCCACGAGGCCCTGCACGAATGAGTGGTCTTTTGTCAGCGGACGGACGATTCCTGTGCGTATGAGCGTGCATCGGGAGTCTCCTGTGTTGCACAGGGCGACTGCCCCCACCCCGAAGCAGGCGGAGACGAGCGTCGTTCCCATGCCTGCATGCGTTCCGGTGGCCTGATACTGGATGGCTTCGTGGGCGAGGGTGTGGCCCCGTTTCAGGATATCTGCCGCCGTTTCAGGATCACCTGCGGTGATGCCTGCTTCCCGTATCGTTTCCCCGAATATGCGGATGGCAAGGGCGGATGCAACATCCCCTGCTTCATGACCGCCTATCCCGTCAGCAACGGCACAGACCAACCCATTATCCACCGGGGCAATGCACCACGCATCCTCATTGACCGGCCGCACACCGGCAATGGAAATGGCACAGTATTCAAATTGTTCACATATTCCTGTGTCTGATCTCATCTGTCCGACTCGTATTGGGAGAGGTATGGTCGTCACCGGTAATAAATGTGGGAAATGGGTATGGTTGTATGGTGGCAGAACCATACAACCTTTTGGTGATCATGTCATCCATCATCCGTGTTCACCTGAGAGGCAGGAAGGGTTCTTTTCCTTCAGATGTATTCTTCCATACCAGGAATACCGGATTTCTTTTCCTGTATGCTTATAGAAAAGACAGGAACGTGAATTCACGTCCTTCACTGAGGCAACCGGGAAGTGGTGGAATAGTAACGGCGTATCTCCCCTCTTCACCGGATTCAAGAATGACTCGTAATTTCAGGGGATCATCTTTCCGTATGAACACGGTAAGGTATGGGTATCCACCCGTCCTCGGGTCGGTTATCGGCCATCTTTTATAGAGAGGTGCTTCTGCATTGAGGTGGAATGGCAGACGCATACCATAACAACCCAAAAAGAAGGGAAAGGAAGGGAAGGGAAGGGAAGGGAAGGGAAGAGAAAAAAGAAAGGAAATTTTGGAAAAAAGGTGATTACATTACCATGAGGCAACACCCCACGGTATTATTCAGTATTTCCGGCTCTATTCGTTCTTTCTTTTGCTGATCGCCAGGTATCCTACGACACCTAATGCAATGATTAGGACAAGACCGGCCCCGAGCCAGAGGGCAGAACCGCCTGATGGTTCACCCGGTATGGAGGTCATGTCCGGCAGGAGCACTTCCGGGACCACGTTTGCAAAGAGGGCATAGGTGCTGAAGTGGCTCACCTCAATCGTAATTGTTCGCTGTTCAGCATTCCCCACTCCGATAATGGTTTCCCATTCGCCACTCTCGCTGTTATACCATCCGATTTCTGCCTGTGAACCGTATTTCTCCCACTCTTCTTCGGTCAAAACAAATGTCAGGGTGATAGCCGGAGAGAAGGTCGTTCCGTCAGGGCTGCATTCAAAGGCATACAACATACCGGGGAGCTCAATTGACCCAATGGTTCCCGGTGTGGGAAGAGAGGTAACCGGCACCGCGACAATGCTGATAGTTTCCTGCGAATCGCCTGATGCATCCCGTGCCACGACTCCGGCATCGATGGTGAGGTATCCGGACTGGTCGTCTGCCCAGAGGGTTACCGTCTGTTCAACCGCACCGTCAGGACTCACCAGGAGTTGGCCAGTCCCGGTAAACTCATTCTGGTCTGGCATTGATGGTGTGGGATCGACTGCCATTGTTGGTTCAGGGGTTGGTTCCACGGTGGGCTGGGGAGGTGGCGGGGTGGAGGTGGGTGTCACCGTAAGTCTTGCCGGAACGCTGTTATCCGTGTCACTCCCGCTCGAATAATATCTGACGCTGACATAATTGGTCTTCTCCGCGATCACATTGCCATAGGCGTTCGTTGTGGTGAGGGAGACAGTATAGGCACCGACGCGCTCAAAGGTGTGCACGGGATTACGTTCCGCAGATGTCTCGCCGTCGCCGAAGTTCCAGAGCCATGCGGTGGGGTTTCCAATTGTTTCATCCGTGAATGTAACAGCAAGCGGGGCATATCCCCAGACCGGTGTTGCCGTGAAATCAACCCTCATCGGGTTGGTGACGGTGATGTATCCCGTCTTTTCCGTGGTATCCGCACCAATCACATTAGTGATGGAAAGGGAGACGTCATACACGCCGGCGGCGGTGTAAAGATGTGCCGGGTGCTGAGCTGTCGATGTGCTGCCGTCGCCGAAGTCCCAGAGCCATGAATCAGGATAACCGCCGGAATAATCGTTGAACTGCACAGAGAGAGGTGCATCGCCTGCAACCGGGGTGGCAGAGAACGCTGACACAGGTTCATTATTCACGGTGAATGACACCAGTGCCTTGAATGAGAAACCATCCGGCGAGAGGGCGGTAAAGGTGAAGATGCCATCTGCATAGGTGTAGGTTGTCGCAAGCAGGGAGATTTCGCCTTCATCAGTCATGCTCAGAATCGTGAAATTCTGTGCACCGCCCCAGGTGTTCACATACCATTCAGGTGCACTCATCACCATGACCGCATCGCTAACCGTGATCCCACCGAACGCGGATGTATTGATCTCCATGGTGTAGGCCACTTCTTTCAGTTCCGCATCCATCAGATTCAAAACGCCAACCTGGAAGAGTTGGCCCATTGTCTCGTTCACCGCACCACGGGTGATGGTGAAGTCAAGACCGGTGTCTGGGTTCATCAGGGCAGAGAGACTGCCGGACAGGTGTGCACTGATGCCGGTAGAAACAGCGCCCACGTCCCCGTTGAGGTCAACGGAGCGGGAGATGTTTTTGATCTCTGCACCGGTGCACACACCCGTCCATGCAGATGAACGGTTCTCCATTCCGGAGGTTTGGATGAGAATGTCAATGCCGGGGTTTCTGACGTAAATGGTCGTGTTGTCACCAGTGATGGTGGCATTCTGATTTTCGGTGAGATTAATGGAGACCACGCGGGTGTCATCGTTAAAGGTCAGGTTGGAAATGGTGACCGGCTGATTGTCCGTGAGTGAAGCAGGAACCGGCGTGATGGAAAGAGATACGGGATGTAGATCATCGAAAGGATAGGTGGTGTTATCCCGTGTCCAGGAGGGGTTTACCAGCCGGATGTCGTATTCACCGGGCAGTCCGTTGGAATGCACACTGATGTCAACGAGCGGAATGGACGCAGATCCGGTGATCGTGTCCAAAGATTCTGCATTGACTTCAAGCCAGCCGTTTTCATTCCGGATGACGGATGAAACCAGGAGTCCGGGAACGGTCCCGTTCGCCCGGATATCGGTGACTGACATGACGGTTCTGTTGAACTCCATGATAAATGAGACATTTTTCACTTCATTGAGGTTGGAAGCGCTCACCGTCAGGTATTTTGAGGATTCAGCAGGCAAGGTGTCGTTGGGCAACGCAATCGCGGTGCGTGCTTCGACAGCAATATTGCCATCCAAACGGTTTATCAGGCATTCACACTCACCGCTTTGTGCATCGGCGTCTGTGATGACCAGTGCGGTAGTCTGCCGGAGCCCGGTGATGGTGTCAGCCGCTTTAAAGGTGATATCTGCGATGGGAGCAGCATATCGAGAGGTGAGGCCTGTATCATCGGTGATGTTGACGGTGATGCGTCCATTGGTGTTGTCCATTGTTTTCCTGAAATCTGCACCTTGGACGAGGAGTGCCGGAGTGACGTTCTCTACCGTAACCAGCGCCGGGTCAAATGTGAGAGAGAAGTTCAGTTCCGTAGTATTGTCAAGCCCGTCTGCCGTTACGGAAAATTCCACTGCATTTCCGGCAGGTATTCTGCCGGAAGGGGAACTGAGTAAGATTGCGGATCTGCCGCTGACGATACAATAATCTGTTTCGGTAACGGTGTCCGTGCCGTAGGAGTTCCCTGCAGTAAGCGTGACGTCATATGCACCTTCATTAATGTATGTGTGCACCGGATTCTGCACGTCTGAGTAGTGTCCGTCACCAAACGACCAGTTCCAGGTATCCGGATCACCGGTGGAGGTGTCAGTGAAGGTGACAGGGAGTGGTGCATCTCCTGTCCGTGGATCGGCAGTGAATGATGCAGCGGGTTTTGAACCGATGGGTGTCAGGGTGAATGAGACATCTGCCGTCTGGTTTTCTGACACCATGACGTTCTGAATGGGGGTAGTATGGTACAGCGATTTTACCAGTTGGATGTCATGACTGCCGACGGGGATCGTGGAAAGTGTGTTGTTGGTTAAAACAGTAGTATTTCCACCGTCAAGCCAGATCCAGGCCTCGTCCGGCGAGGAGGTGACATTGATTTTTCCGGCTGTCTTTATCAGTGCAAAGAATACATCGGTGACTTCGTCTTTCTTTACCGTTATGCTTTCGGTGACCGGAGTGACAAATCCGGGTTTTTCTACAGTGATCTCGTGGATCCCGACGGGGACGGTGAGAAGGGTAGCGTTGGTGAATTTATTGGTGTTTTCGCCATCGAGCCAGATGCTGGCATTCGCAGGTGTGGAACTGACATGAAGTGATCCGGTATGCTGAACCAGAGTGAAGGGAACTGTTTTAGTATCGCCCTTTTCCAGAGTGACGATGTCACTCTGAGTATCATATCCCGATTTCACAACGGTGACATTATACGTACCAACCGGCTGGTTTGTGAACGTAAAGTTCGTCAGATTTTTAGTATCAGTGCCATTGAACAAGATACGTGCAGCAGAAGGAATCGAGGTAATCTCTAATGTCCCAACCTGCTGAACCAGAGTGAAGGGAACGGTTTTACCATCGCCCTTTGCCAGAGTAACAGTCTGGGCAGCGGTATCATAGCCATCCTTCACGACCGTGACATTATACGTGCCCACCGGCTGGTTTGTGAACGTAAAGTTCGTCAGATTTTTAGTATCAGTGCCATTAAGGAAGATTCGTGCAGCAGAAGGAATCGAGGTGACCTCTAATGTCCCGGTATGCTGAACCAGAG
>CAZFXY010000017.1:0-18863 GCA_964523185.1 uncultured Methanoculleus sp. | reverse complement strand
ACCCGTTCTATGGAAAAGAACGTCAGTACCAGAAGTATCCCTTCGGAGCTGGGTTGCCTATCTCCGCATCCGGAGACATTGTCCGGTATGCAGAGGCAGGTCAGAGAAGTTCACTTGATAATGGATGGTTTACATCCAAAGGAGCAGGTCCCGCATCCGGTATCTGTTTCGGTCTTATCGTGTTCTTCGAATTATGGCGCACCATTCTCTTCGAGCCACTCGCAGCAGGCTGGGGAGCAGTGATCGCCGGAGCCGTAATCATTATCATCTTCATGGTCATCGACCGCTTTGTCGAGACATGGGCACGCAAGACCTACGGCCCGTATGTGAAAGAAACAGAAGAGGAGGCAACAGCATGAGCGCATTAGGCGGCGGTGCAGCTGGCGGAGAGGGTATAAACCCGACTGCATCTGTCATCGCATTTGTTATCGTACTCGTATCAGTTGTTATTGCCTTTATTGCCTACCCGGCAGCACTCATTCCCCTCATTGGCGTCATCATCGGTGGCATGCTCATCTCCTTTGGTGTGCACTTTGTTCCCGTTGGTGGTGCACCAGCAGCAATGGGCCAGGCACCCGGTATCGCTACCGGTGTGGCGATGCTCGCTGCCGGTGGTGGCCTTGCAGGTCTCTTCGGAGGCGCATGGGCAGCTGAGCAGGGTCTCTGGATTGCACTTGGAGCAGGCGCAATGGGCGGCGGTCTTTTGATGGCAATTACCTGTCTGATGGTGAACGTTGTCTATGTATATTCAATGGGTATCCCCGCTGCATCCGGTAAGGTCGATAAAGATCCCATCACTGGTGACACCTTCCCTGAATACAAATCTCAGGGGACAGAGGGTCACGGACTGCCGTTCATCTCCTACGTTGGTGGTGTGATTGGTGGTATCTTAGCCGGTTCAGGCGGTACGCTCATCTATCTTCAGCTTCTCTCTGTCTATGAAGGGGCACTTGCGTCATGGGCTGGAATAACCCCTGAAGGTGTTGCAACACTTGCCGTATCCCTTGCAGGTATCTTTGCAGTCGGTATGTTCCTTGTAGCAGCCGTGCTTACCGCGTACAACATTACCGGTACAATCGAAGGTCCTCACGACCCGAAGTTCAAGAGATGGCCCCGCGCAGTAATCGGATCGTCTGCAGCATGTGCAGCATGCGGTCTTGTAGCTATTCTTCTGGTGGTAATCTGAGGTGTTAGAGAATGTCAGTTAAAATTGAAGCATCAGAAGGCGGAATGGATCACAATACCATGCTTGGTATCGGGCTCATTGGCGCGCTGATCTGTATCTATCTGGTCTACCTCAACACTCTGATGTCAACTCAGGTGTTCGCCTTCTTTGGCGGACTTGCAGCTGTCATCGCCCTCTGGTGGGGTACTGACTCTATTAAGACCCTCTGCAGTTATGGCCTTGGTACCGGTGTACCATCCGCGGGTATGATCGCGCTTGGTTCCGGTGTTGTTGCTATGCTCTTTGCAACAAAGCTCGGCGGAATCAGCCCACTTCTTGTGCCTATCGGCTGTGTTGTCGTTGCGGGAATCCTCGGAGCAATCCTCGGGTTCATCTCGGACAAGGTGCTCAACATGAACATCCCGGTTATGACCCGGATGATTGCAGAGCTTACTGTTGTCGGTTCGCTGACAATGCTCGGCTTCACTGCAATGGTTGCAGGCACTTTCTCCTTTGGAGACCTCATCACCGGTTCAGTATCATTCTTTGGTATGGAAATTGCAAGCTATGCAGCATCCGTCATTGGTGGATGTGTTATCGCAACAATCTTTATGCTCGGCGCAATTGCTATCCAGCACCCGTTCAATGCATGTCTCGGCCCCAATGAATCATGGGACCGCACACAGATGTGCGCACTCGAGTGTGGATTCCTGAGCATGATCACCGTTGCAATCATGTCAATTGCATTCCTTTCAGCTATCGCAGCAGTCATCTCATTTGTTATTTCAATCATCCTCTGGGGATGGTCATACAGTGAGTTGGTCAAGCTCTCGAAGCGTGACGCATTTGCCTGGCTTGATTCAAAGCCTATCCGTGAAGTCGGAGGTGAACAGTAATGGGATATGTTCTGGTATTACCTGAGTATGGTCTTGTTGTTGACCCGATGATAGGTCTTGTAACCACGATGGGGGCATCTTATACCCCGGTTATTGAGCGTGTCGATAAACTCGATCTCATTGCTGATGACATCGTTAACATGCTCGCCGGAGATGGCAACTTCCTTGCATCGTTCCCCGGTAGAGACACATGTCTGCTCTATGCAGGCGGTGTTACTTCAATGTGGTATGGTCTTGCGGTCGGATTTTTCATCGCGGGGATAATCGCGTTTGGATTCTTATGAGGTGATATGAAATGGCTAATAAGAAATCACCGGCCTCAGGCTGGCCAATTATCCAGGGCGATTACATATCCGGCAGTCCAGAAAGCTGTGTTGCCGTTTGTACGTTCGGTTCCCACCTTGATGAGCAGGGTATCTGTGACAAAGGGGCTGCCATGTGTGGTTCCTGTAAGACAGAGAACCTTGGACTTGAGAAGCTGATTGCAAACACCATCTCAAATCCGAACATTCGTTTCATCATCTTCTGTGGAACAGAAGTGAAAGGTCACCTATCTGGCCAGTCGCTGAAGGCTCTGCACGAAAATGGTGTCGAGGGTGGTAAGATCGTCGGTTCCAAGGGTGCCATTGCATTCATTGAGAACCTTGACAATGCCGCCATCGAGCGCTTCCGTGAGCAGGTCGAAGTCATCGACATCATGGAAAGCGAAGACATGAGTGCAATCACCGCAAAGATCAACGATTGTGTTGGGAAAGACCCCGGTGCATTTGACGCAGACCCGATGGTAATCGAGGTCAGCGATGACGAAGGCGGTGCTGAAAGCACAGAGGGTGTCGAAGCGGAGATGTCCGGCGAACTTGCCCTGATTCATGCCCGGATGAAAGCCATCCAGATGATGGTGACAAATATGGGATACCGCAATCGCTATGCAGCGGGTGTGTATTCCGGTAAAGTCGAAGGAATAATGATCGGACTGATCATATCGTTTGTCCTTTTGGGCTTCCTTCTGATGGGGTGAAATAAGTGACAGATGAAAAACAACCCACAACAATTCGCACTGCAGCGATTGATGGCATGATGTCTGATATCAAGTACAAAGGGCAGATTCTTGCACGTACCAACAAGCCCGATTCTGCAATTAGTGCCAGCGGTGTCATGGGATTTGCAATCGGTCTGATCATTGCCGTCGTCCTTGTGTTGGTGCCTGTACTGCTGTTGGGAGGTATCTGAAATGGCAGATAAGAAATCCCCAGCATCAGGCTGGCCAATTATCCAGGGCGATTACATATCCGGCAGTCCCGAAAGCTGTGTTGCAGTCTGTACGTTTGGGTCTCACCTTGACGAACAGGGTATCTGTGACAAAGGGGCTGCCATGTGTGGTTCCTGTAAGACAGAGAACCTTGGACTTGAGAAGCTGATTGCAAACACCATCTCAAATCCGAACATTCGTTTCATCATCTTCTGTGGAACAGAAGTGAAAGGTCACCTATCTGGCCAGTCGCTGAAGGCTCTGCACGAAAATGGTGTCGAGGGTGGTAAGATCGTCGGTTCCAAGGGTGCTATTGCATTCATTGAGAATCTTGACAATGCCGCTATCGAGCGCTTCCGTGAACAGGTCGAAGTTATCGACATCATGGAAAGCGAAGACATGGGTGCAATCACCGCAAAGATCAACGAGTGTGTCGGGAAAGACCCCGGTGCATTCCCCGCAGACCCGATGGTAATCGAGGTTAGCGATGATGAGGGCGGTGCCGGCGGTGCAGTCTCTGCAACAGCAAATCCCCAGTTCCTTGCGATTGAGGCAAAACTCAATGCTATTGAGAAGAAACTGGAGTTTGCGGATGCAGAACTTGCTCAGCGCTATGGCCGAAAGGTCGGTCGTGACATCGGCATTCTCTATGGTCTTGTCGCTGGTCTGATTGTATTTATGATGATATTGGTGTTACTCCCCAAACTAGGCGGATTTATCTGAGGAGGGAGAAAAAATGTTCAAATTTGAGAAAGAACAGACGGTACACGACTTCAACGGTACCAAGATTGGCGGGCAACCCGGAGAATATGCCCGGGTTCTCGGAGCCTCCATCTTCTATAACAAGCACGAAACTGTTATTGATGATGTGAAGGGCATTATTGACAAGGATCGCGCAGAGGCGCTCTGGAACCGGTGTCAGGAACTGTCAGACCAGACAGGCATAAAACACTTCATCCAGATCATCTCTGAAACATCAGAGGCATTTGAGAGCTACTTCAATTGGTTTGATTCCATTGACAACAAGACGGCATTCCTGATGGACTCGTCTGAACCTGCAGCACTTGCACACGCATGTGAGTATGTGACTGAGGTAGGACTTGCAGACCGTGCTATCTACAACTCAATCAATGGTTCAATCCTTCCGGAGAACATCGAGGCACTCAAGAACAGTGACGTCAACGCAGCAATTGTGCTCGCATTCAACCCTGGTGACGCAAGCGTACTGGGCCGGGAGAAAGTGCTTTCAGAAGGTGGCGTCGCGGGTCAGGAGAAGTCCATGCTTGCAATTGCAGAAGAGTGCGGTATTACCCGCCCCATCCTTGATACTGCAGCAACACCGCTCGGTCTCGGATCCGGCGGCTCATACCGTGAAATTCTTGCATGCAAGGCCATCCACGGTCTCCCAACCGGTGGTGCATACCACAACATGACTGTTTCATGGACATGGCTCAAACGCTGGAGAGGAACGAAAAAGAACCCCTCCGTGCTGGTAAGCCAGTATGAAGGCAAGGACCTCCTCCTTGACCAGATGTCAAAACACCACTTTGGTGGCATGGACGGTATCAAGCAGACCGCATGGTGCGCCCCGGATATCGGATGCAACATGATGGCAGCGACCCTTGGTGCAGACCTGATCATGTACGGACCTATCGAGAACTGTGAAGGTGCAATGACTGCAATGGCATTCACCGATATTGTCCTTGCTGAAGCAGCAAAAGAGCTGGGTGTCAACGTCGCAACGGAGGATCACCCGCTCTTTAAGCTGGTCTAACCCAATCTTTTTTTCTGCTTTCCCGTTTCTGTGTGACGCCCTGGTCGACGCCACAGCGGGGCGTCTTCTTTTCTGCAGATCACTCCTGTGATACTGTTCCCGATGTGTTTCCGATGCGGGCTTTGACTGTGCAGGTAGTCTTGTCTTTTCAGGACACAGGATGATTCCCGTCCTTTTTGTTTGTGTGCCAACGAGAGGTGCGGCAAAGATGCGGCAAAGATGCGGCAAAGATGCGGCAAAGATGGAGGGAGCGGAAAAAAGCAGAAATGAGTATTGCCCACCTGGCAGTCTGACAGGATGTCGTGTGCAAAGCTCGTCTCTATTGGTCTGGGCACGCTGTCCGACAGATGTCCGGGATGCTGTCACTGACTGCATGTGAAATACGAGAACGTTTGTAAAAATGGGATTAGAATATTTTGATCGTAGTTATAGCACCCCTGACTTCAAGGGAAATGTCGGTATTTTTTACCGTATGGGTAAGGCTTCCCATACTGATGGTATCGATCCCGAGCACCGCATAGGACTCAAGGTTCTCAGGGGTGATGTTGCCTGAGACTTCGATTATTACCCGTTCACGCATGGTATGTTTGGTAAGAAGGTCAAGGGTTTGCTGCACCTCCCACGGGAGCATATTGTCAAGGAGAATGATATCTGCGCCTGTCTGTGCAGCGATCAGTGCATCCTCAGCCGTCTCCACCTCCACTTCAACGTTCACATACCGGCTGTATGCCCGTGCCTTTCGGACTGCCTCTTTGAGAGGTACCAGTGCCAGGTGATTGTCCTTGATGAGGATCATGTCAGACAGACTCATCCGGTGCGGGTCAGCGCCGCCGGTGATCAATGCCTGTTTGTCACAGAGACGCAGACCCGGTGCGGTCTTGCGGGTGCCTGCAATACGTACTGCTGGGTTTGCCGCTGTGGCTACCTCTACTGCCTGACGGGTTGCCGTTGCAATACCGCTCATCCTGCTCATCAGATTGAGAACGGTGCGTTCCACCATCAGGACTGCAGATGCAGAACCTTCGAGTTCGGCTATCACGCTGCCCGCCTGAACCTTTGCACCTTCAGAAACTCTTCGGGTAAAGGTGATACTGCAGTGAGTGCAGATGGCCTCTGCTTCGGCAAGACCGGATATGATGGCAGTCTCTTTTGCGATGATGCGGGCCATGCACCTGCGATCCGGGATCATTGCCCGGGACGTGACGTCTCCGAATGGAATATCTTCATTCAGGTATCTGAGGAGGTCTTCCCGAAGTGCCATGATTTTGTTATTTCCGCCGGAGTGCCATCATCCTTTCGATGGGGCCCCGTGCCCGGTCCATCAGGTCGACGGGGAGTTCTACTGCATACTCACCGGTAATGAGGGAGCGCTCCAGCATATCAAGAGTTATCTTTTTCATGTCCGCACATACCGCGTCTTCCCGCACGAGGAATCTCTTTTCGGGATAGAGTTTTTCAAGACGGTATCCAATGCCCTTTTCGGTAAGGAGCATCCATGCATCCGTGTTTTTTGCCAGGGTTACCATGCCGCCGGTCGAGGCCACCACGTCAGCGCCTCTTCTGACCTCACGAGGGCATTCCGGATGGCATATCGTTGTACAACCCTTCTCTGCTGCTGCAATGACATCATCACTGGTGAAGAGTGCATGGACGTAACAATGTCCTCCTTCCGGTAGGGGGATGATCTCTTTCTCTGGCACCTGGGACGCGACATGATCCGCCAGATTTGAATCCGGACCAAAGAGCACGGTCGTTTCTTTGAGTGAACGCACCACCTCAACCGCGTTTGCTGATGTGCAGACAATATCTGCTTCTGCCTTTGCTGCCGTGTCACTGTTGATGTACAGAACGACTGCTGCCCCCGGGTGGGCGAGGCGTGCCTCCTGCACCATATCGGGAGTGAGAAAGTCTGCAAGTGGGCACCCTGCATCGGGTGCAGGGAGAATGACGGTTTTCTTTGGGTTGAGCACTTTTGCGGTTTCTGCCATAAACCGAACCCCGCAGAGGATAATCGTGTCTTCTGTGACTTCCCGTGCTTTCACCGCCAGTTCCAGACTGTCTCCGATGATATCCGCTGCATCCTGAATCTCAGGAGGCTGGTAGTTATGGGCAAGTATGATCGCGTTGTTTTCCTTTTTGAGGTGTTCAATACGTGTTAACTGGTCAGTGTACATTGTACTAGGTCCCTATCTGCATGGGGTTGTCGAGGTTGCGTAGCAATGACAGCACGGAGAGGGCGGCGAGATAGCTGGTTGCCGGATTCTCAGGACTGGGGAGGTTTTTTACCGTGATGGTAATATCACCAAATTCGCCCTCGACAAACAATTCATGGGTATTGCGGTCAGTGCTTGGGTCTGCCCAGAGTTCAACCTCTGCTTCATGACCAGACGCCAGTTCAATGGCAACAGCGATGTTGATGTTCTTTGGATACCGGCGGATACAATCACGTGCAGATCCCTTAAAAAGAAGCGTTGGACGGTCAGCCTCAATGCCCAGTGAACAGGGGTTTTTTGTGGTCCGCAAAAGAATTTTACTGACCTCTGCAATCTGGCAGACCTTTAGGTTGTCAAGACCGGTGATAGCACCACTGGGGATGTATATTTTTTTGCCGGTCTGTATTGCACATGCCTTTAGGTGTTCTCTGAACGGTTCATCCGTGAGGGCTCCAACGCTGAGGATTACCAGATCCTTGCCTGCGAGAAGAACCGCCTCTGCATGGGCCTGCACCGCGGCGATGGATGCGGCCTCTACAACTATATCCAAGTCCTGTGCAAGGAATTCATCAAATGACTCATACGCCGGGGCCCCGCACACATCCTGTACGTCAACTGCCCTGGTATAGACTGCGTCATGGAGGGCTGCAATAGCAAATCCCTCACGTTTGTGTGCGATGATTTCGCCGACATTACCGCACCCCAGTAATCCAATCCTGCGCATCTGTACCTCAAAAATAGGTGTTGATTGTTTATCTTCTTTGCCGGGCAGGGGGTGGGACAAATAATAGTTATGTTCTCTTTGCACTGCACAAATCATTATATCTGAGATATGTCCTATATTGCCACAATGTGTGGTGAATGCGTATTGCCCGTGATGGCTTCCGGCACTGGCGTAGTGCACTCCACATATCGCTATTATCAGTTTTTTTGGCCCTACTTCGAAGTGAACGCAACCTTTTACCGGTTTGCGTTTACTCTCTGATGGTAGGTGCTTTTTATTCTGTTCGGCAGTAACTGCCGGGAGATACTTACCATGAGAGGAAAACAAATCCGACTGGAAAGAATTATGAACCGTGACACGGGCGCGACAGTAATTGTCCCTATGGACCACGGGGTATCGAGCGGACCGATTGCAGGGATTATCGATCTGGATGAGAGTGTTAATCTGGTGGCACAGGGCGGTGCCAATGCGGTGATTGGGCATATCGGGCTTGCCCTGCATGGGCATCGGATGGGCGGGCCTGACATTGGTCTGATTCTCCATCTTTCTGCAAGCACAGACATGGGTCCGGATCCGAATAACAAGGTCATTGTTAACACCGTCACCAATGCCCTGAAGATGGGGGCAGACGGTGTTTCGGTGCACTGCAACATCGGTGCCGACTCTGAGGCGCGCATGCTTGAGGATCTTGGCAGAATTGCTGTCGAGTGCATGGAATGGGGTATGCCGCTTCTGGCGATGATGTACCCGCGTGGTCCGAATGTGCTCCATGAAAAGGGTGTGGCTGAGGTCAGGCATGCCGCACGGGTGGCATCAGAACTGGGAGCCGATATTGTAAAGACGCCCTACACCGGTGACCCCGATTCGTTCCGTGAGGTAACTAGTGGGTGCCATGTTCCGGTGGTGGTTGCGGGAGGGGCGCGTGGAGATGACTTTGCCACCCTGCAGATGATCGAAGGGGCGATGGAAGGCGGTGCTGCAGGCATCTCTATCGGCAGGAATGCCTTCCAGCACCCGCGCCCGGACTTGTTTGTTTGTGCAATGACGCAGGTGGTTCATGAACGCCGCAGCGCAGAGGAGGCAGCAGAAATCCTCCGGGACGGGAGTGGCATATGATTGGAAAGGCCATTCGTCTGGAACGGATTATGAACCGGAACACCGGACGCTCAGTGATCATCCCGATGGATCACGGTTTTTCACTCGGACAGATTTACGGGCTGCATGATATGCCTCAGGTCATCTCTGCGGTGAGTGAAGGGGGCGCAAATGCGATTGTCCTCCACAAGGGTATGGTGCGCCACGGACACCGAAAGGCGGGATCTGACATTGGTCTCATTGTCCATCTCTCGGCGAGCACCTCTTTGAATCCTGACCCGGATGACAAGGTTTCGGTATGTTCCGTAGAGGAGGCGATCGCTCTCGGTGCCGACTGTGTCTCGATTCACATCAACCTTGGTGCCTCCCATGAGTCAAAGATGATCGAGGGGGCAGGAGAAATATCCCGTCAATGCACTCGCTGGGGTATGCCGCTCCTCATCATGATCTACCCCCGCGGTGAAGGCATCAATCCCACCGACCCGGCGGCCATTGGATTGTGTGTGCGGGTGGCAGAAGAACTGGGAGCAGATATCATCAAGACCAGTTATACTGGCGATCCTGAGAGTTTTGCGGTCATTACCCATGCCTGTGCGGTGCCGGTTTTGGTCGCAGGCGGCGAAAAGTGCGGAGATAAAGAGACTCTTGCAATGATTCGGGAGGCCGTGGGCGCCGGTGCGGCGGGGGTTGCGATGGGGAGAAATGCCTTCCAGCGCGACAATCCGGCACGGTTCATCCGCGCCATCACGCGTGTGGTCCATCAGGATGCTACACCTGAGGATGCCCTCGGGAGTGATGCATGAAGACATTCTGGGTAGATGTTCGTTCCTCGGGAATAGACTGTGCAACGACCGCCATCGAACAGGGTGCAGATGCGTTGGTGGCCACCGGGGCGGCTTTTCTGCATACACTCGGGAGGGTGACGGTTATCGCACCGGACGGTGATCTGATCCTCGGGACAGACGTCCATGAAGTCGATATCGAGGGCAAGGCGGATGAGGAGGAAGCCCTCTGTCTCGCAGCACAGGCACCGGTGATTGTCACCACCACCGACTGGTCAGTGATTCCGCTGGAAAATCTGGTCTCGCAGTCCAATCGCATCATTGCCGCTGTGCGCACTGCAGAAGAGGCGCAGATGGCTTTGACCGTTCTTGAACGCGGTACAGCAGGCATCTGCCTCGTGACAGACGACCCGGCAGAGATCATCCGGACCGCTGCATGTGTGCGTGCCCTCACCCCCCATTATGACCTTGTAGCCTTTACGGTGACCGCCATTTCGCCGGGCATTATGGGTGACCGGGTCTGTGTGGATACCTGCTCTCTGATGCAGGAAGGGGAGGGGATGCTCATCGGCAATACCTCGTCAGCGTTCCTTTTGGTGCAGGCCGAAACGCTGGAGAATCCGTATGTTGCGCCCCGACCCTTTCGGGTGAACGCGGGTGCCGTGCATGCCTACGCTCTGATGGCAAACGGGAAGACCAAGTACCTCTCTGAGGTAACGGCAGGGGATCAGGTGCTGGTGGTCCGCGAAGATGGGTCCACCACGGTCGCGATGGTCGGGAGGGTGAAGATTGAACGGCGGCCGATGGTCCTTGTCGAGGTGGAGCATGACGGGGTGACATCGTCTCTGGTGTTGCAGAACGCCGAGACGGTGCGTTTAACCGGAACCAATGGCACCGGCATATCGGTTGCTGCCCTCAGATCCGGTGACACCATCCTTGGCCATCGGCAGCAGGGAGGGCGCCACTTTGGTGTTGCTGTTGAGGAGACGATTCGTGAAGCCTGATGACCATACGGTAGGTATCATCGGCGGCCGGGGTGAGATGGGGCGGTTCTTCCGGGATGTCTTTGAAAAGGAAGGCTACCGGGTGATTGTCGCCGGACGCACCACTTCGTTATCTGCCCGCAGTCTTGCACAGCAGGCACGGATTGTGGTGGTTTCAGTTCCCATCCGGGATACCGTGGCGGTGATCAATGATATCGCACCCTTTCTCTCGGGCGGGCAGCTCCTCTGTGATCTCACCTCGGTAAAACAGGGCGCGATGGAGGCGATGCTTGCCACCCCTGCACAGGTGCTGGGTTTACACCCGATGTTTGGACCAGGGGTGTTGTCCCTTGAGGGTCAGACCGTGATTGCAATGCCTGCCCGGTGCATGCCTGCCACAGGCGATGAGATTGTGGGTCTTCTTTCCCGGCAGGGGGCACGGGTGACGGTTACAACGGCAGCGGAGCATGACCGGATGATGGCAGTCATCCAGGGTTTGATGCATTTCTCAACGCTTGTTGTCGCAGAGACGATGCGGGATGTCGGCGCCTCACCGGAGGCACTCCTTCGCTACCAGAGTCCGATATATCAGATTGAAACAGGGATTATCGGGAGAATTCTCGGACAGGATGCGGCACTCTACGGTCCCATTTTGCAGGACAATCCTGCGGTGTGTGAGGTGGTGACGGCGTTTGTTGCCGCCGCAGCGCGCCTGCAGGAGATTGTGTGCACCCATGATACGGATGAATTTGCCATGTTCTTTGAAAAGAATGCTGCATTCTTTGAACCGGTCATCCCCGCGTCTATGGAGACGACAAACCGGCTGATACAGGGGCTGGTGGAGAGATGACCCTCTGCTGTCTGGGACCAGAGGGGACATTCAGCCATGAGATGGCCCGTGCCCTTACGGATGACGAGATCATCCTTGTTTTGACCACCACTGATGTCTTCCGGGCAGTCACTGAAGAGAGGTGCGACGGCATCGTGCCGGTGGAGAACAGTGATGCCGGTGCGGTGGGCCCGGTGATGGACTGCCTCTTTCGTGCTCCGGTGGTGATCACCGGAGAGGTCTATCTTTTCATTGCCCACCATTTTGCCGCCACTGTCCCTGCTAAAGAGATTACTGCTCTGTATGCCCATCCTCAGGCTCATGACCAGTGTCTGCGGTTTATCGATACCCTCGGTGTCCCGGTTATCCACACGGAAAGCAACAGTGCAAGCGCGCTGCAGGCCGCCTCCCACCCCGGCACCGGCGCCATCACAACAGAGACCGCCGCTTGCATGGCCGGTCTGCCTTTGCAGCAGCGCAGTGTCCAGAATACGGGAAATAATACCACACGGTTTCTGCGCATATCGGCACACCGCCCTGAAACACGGCCTGAAAAGGGAAAATGTTCTCTGATCATCGATCCCCATGCAGACCACCCCGGTCTGTTGTATGATCTGTTGCGTGAATTTAACCGGGCCGGGTTAAACCTCACCCGCATCGAGTCGCGTCCATCCAAACGGGGCATGGGAAACTACATCTTCTTTCTTGATGTAGAGATTGGCCCCGGACTATCAGAGGCACTGGATGCAACCAGGACACTGGCGACGGTGAAAGATCTCGGCTGGTATGGGCAACTGGAGGTCAAAAAATGAGCCTTTACCTCCCCGCCGTCTTTGGCATTGACGCCTGTATTGCCGCTCCTCCCTCAAAGAGTTATACGCACCGTGCACTCATCGCGGCTGCCTGTGCAGACGGCAGGTCTGTTATCCATCATCCCCTGCACTCAGAGGATACGGGGGTGACGATCACTGCCCTCCGGCACCTCGGGGCAGCGATTACCAACACCGGCACCGGCACCAGTGACCTGATGGTGGAGGGAACAGGAGGAGACTTCTCTGCATTGCCGGGCATCAGTATTGATTGCCACAGTTCCGGGACATCGATGCGGATGCTCGTATCCCTTGCGCTGCTGGCAGACGTACCGGTATGTCTGACGGGGAGTGATCGTATGCAGCAGCGGCCGATTGCCCCTCTGGTGGATGCGCTGAACACCATTGGCGGGCAGATTCGATACCTGAAAGAGCCCGGTTTTCCCCCGGTCTGTGTAGACGGGGTGTTTCGTGGAGGGAATATGGAGATTGATGCCTCTGCAAGCAGCCAGTTTCTTTCATCTGCCCTGATGGCGGCGCCGTGCGGAGCAACAGAGACTGTGATCACCACCCCTCAGGGTCCGGCGTCACGGGCGTATCTTGACATCACCGCAGAGGTGATGGGCGTCTTCGGGGCTCCGGTACAGCGGGAAGGATACCGCTGTTTCTCGGTCTCTCCGAAAGGGTATAAACCCGTGGAATACACTGTGGAAGGAGACTACTCCTCTGTTTCATACTTTTTTGCCATGGCCGCGGTCTGCACCGGGACCGTAACGGTCACGCACTTAAACCCCGTTTCATGCCAGGGTGACCGGGTGTTTCCTAACCTGCTTGAACAGATGGGCTGCCGGGTCACATTGGGTGCTGACTCTGTTACGGTGACATCAGACGGCAGGCTCAGAGGCATCACTGCAGACATGGGTGACGCTCCGGACGTGGCCCTGACGCTCGCCGCCGTGGCGCCCTTTGCAGACGGGCCGACCATTATCACCGGCATCCGTAATCTGCGACTCAAGGAGAGCGACCGGCTTACTGCAATGGTGCGTATCGCGGCCCTCGGCGGTGCGGCTACGTATGTCTCGGACAATGCTGCCACCATTATTCCCGACAGGATGCCGGGCGGCGGCGTCATCGATCCAATGGATGATCACCGGACTGCGATGAGTGCTGCGGTGATTGCCCTTAAACGGGGTGATGTGGGTATTCTGCATCCGGGCTGTGTAGAGAAATCCTACCCGGGCTTCTGGGATGCACTCCGGGAAGGGGGCATTATTCTATGAGAGTTGTGCTCATCGGTCCCCGGGGCAGTGGCAAGACGACCATCGGTGTTCTTCTCGCAGATGCCCTGGGTTATCCGTTCTTCGACACCGATGCAATGGTGGAGGCGGCAGAAGGCATGCCTATCCCCGTTATCTTTGCAGAGCAGGGTGAACCTGCATTCCGGGAGGCAGAGACTGCAATCATCCGGTCACTGCCGTTGGACAATGTGGTGGTTGCAACGGGCGGTGGTGCGGTTCTCTCAGGGAGCAATGTGCAGGTTCTCCGTGCCGGGAGTCTTACCGTATTTCTGGATGCAGATCCAGCCGTCCTTTGGACCCGGACAGAGAGAAGCGTTCGGCCGCCGTTAACGGATCTCCCTCCTGGCGAGGAGGCCATCGCTGTCAGGCATGCCAGACTGCCGCTCTACCGGGGGGCAGCAGATTTCTGCATTGATACCGGTGCCCTTTCTCCTGCTGAGGCGGTGGCCCGGATTCTGGCATGTATGGAGACACGCAGGTCAGGTGGGTTACGTGGGTCAGGTGTGGTGTGCAGGGCATTTGTTGCATTCCTGCAGCAGACGCGGATGGCGAGGAGTGAATGGGAGCAGATCCAGAACAGTCTTTGTGGTGCAAAGGGCATGCCTCTGCACGGTGTTTTTGCGGTCATAGG
Organism: uncultured Methanoculleus sp.; assembly: GCA_964523185.1. Lineage (GTDB taxonomy): Archaea > Halobacteriota > Methanomicrobia > Methanomicrobiales > Methanomicrobiaceae > Methanogenium. The sequence goes on along the minus strand of CAZFXY010000017.1, from coordinate 4,415 downwards.
GAGCCCTTGTCTGCACAGCAGGAGTCCGGAGATTTTTACCGCCCTTTTTGCTGCCTCCGGGGTGGATGGCATCTATACCCGTATTGACTGGCCCGACCTCGGTGAGATCATGGGTGCGGTCCGGGGGGCCGGGGTAAAGGGGCTCTCCGTGACCATTCCGTTCAAGTCAGATTGTATGCAATACTGTGATGAGATAACCACAGATGCCCGTGCCATCGGCGCGGTGAATACGATGGTGAGGTGCGGCGACCAATGGATTGGTGCAAACACCGACTGGACGGGCATCCGCCAGCCGCTCTCTGATACCCCGCCCGGCCATGCGGTGGTATTCGGCGCCGGGGGTGCCGCCCGTGCCGCCGTCTATGCGCTGCAGGCACTCGGGATGGAGGTAACGGTGCTGAACCGGTCATTGGACCGGGCCCAAGACATTGCCCGTTCCTTTGGGTGTGAATACGGTGCCCTTGATGCGTATGATCCCGAAAGAACGGATGTGATTGTGAACGCAACGCCGGTGGGCATGGAGGGGCGGGGCGGCAGTGTGCTTGCAACAGAGCGTCTGCGGGCGCACCAGACCGTCTTTGACCTCGTATATACACCACCGGAGACCCTGCTGCTGAAGAATGCACGGGCCGCTGGCTGTCGGTGTATCCGGGGTACAGAGATGTTTGTATATCAGGCACAGGCACAGATGCGTTTGTTTACCGGCATCGACGCAGAGGCTGATCAGATACGGGAGATACTGGAATGAATACGTTTGGACGATATTTTCGCTGCACGATGTTTGGTGAGAGCCACGGCCCGGCACTGGGCGTGGTGGTTGACGGGTGCCCTCCGCAGGTGCCCTTCGGCCCGGAAGACCTGCAGCCCCTGATGGATCGACGACGACCGGGCCAGAGTCCCCTGACCTCCCCCCGGAAGGAATTGGACGAGGTTGAGATTCTCTCCGGGGTTTTTGAAGGTGAGACGACCGGTATGCCGGTGGCCATGATGGTGCGCAACCACGATGCACAGAGCAGTGTATATGACGGTCTGCGTGATACCGCCCGGCCGGGCCATGCTGACCTTGCCTATCACCAGAAGTACGGATGCCGGGATCACCGGGGTGGGGGCAGGAGTTCAGGCAGAGAGACCGTTGCACGGGTAATGGCCGGAGCGCTTGCGGTGCAGGTGCTTCTCCGTCGGGGCATCTGCATCGAAAGCAGGTGTTGTGAGGTCGGCGGTGAGTCCGATCCAGACCTCTTCGAGGCGACCATCCTTCATGCCAAAGAGGAGCACGACTCTGTGGGTGGGATTCTCGAAGTGACCGCCATTGGGTGCCCCCCGGGGCTGGGGGCCCCTGTGGCCGGAAAACTGGATGCGGAGATTGGCCATGCCATGCTTTCCATCGGTGCGGTAACCGGTGTGGAGATTGGTTCCGGGTTTTCAGCGGCCCGAATGCGGGGGTCTGCCCATAATGATGCGATTACCTCTGAGGGATACCTGTCCAACCACGCAGGCGGGATTCTTGGGGGAATTTCGACCGGTGCCCCGGTTGTTGTGCGGATTGCGGTGAAACCTACCCCCTCCATCGCGCAACCTCAGCAGACGGTCACGCTGGATCTAAAGGATACCATCATCACGGTAGAGGGTCGCCATGACCCGTGTATTGTGCCACGGATAGGAGTTGTTGCAGAGAGCATGCTGGCGCTTGTTCTTGCAGACGCCCTCTGTGAACAGGATACTATTCTGGCATTTCGGTCACGGTGAGGATGAGGATATGATGACAGAAGATTCGGGTATTCGCATCCGGCGATATACTGATAACGACTTTGCCGTTGCCTGTGCGCTGAACGGGATGGAAAGGAATGAGCCCTATGCAGGGGCAGTTTTTATCCGGCAGGCAGGGGCACTGTATGGATCAACGTTTCTTTGCGCTGTCTGTGATGGTCAGGTATGTGGGTATACCATCGGTGCGCCGGTCACCGGGGGGAGTAAAGCGGCATGGGTTCTTCGCCTTGGAGTGCTGCCGTCGTATCGCGGGCGGGGAGTGGGTCGGGCCCTGATGGAGGCCCTGTTTGTACGGGTTGAAGCGATGGATATACCGGAACTGTTTCTTTCGGTACACCCGGAAAACCGGCCTGCCCGGTCCCTGTATACCTCCCTTGGTTTTATTGTTACCGAGACGGTTTACGGGTATTTTGGGGAGGGGGAAGATCGTCTGATGATGAAAAAAATTCTGAATACTGCCCAATCCTCATCATTATCTTTCTGCCGGTGAAACGTTCTCTTTGCAAAACGGAGCATTGATGGATACCCTGCGAGATAAGACCATTCACGTTGAATCATACGGCTGTACGTTCAATCATGCCGATACGGAAAAGATCATTGCTCTTGCAGAACGGCAGGGGTGTGTGCGTGTGCCGGCTCAGGAAGCGGAGTGCATCATCATCAATACCTGCACGGTTGTTGGGGCAACCGAGCGAACGATGCTGCGCCGTATACAGAGATATCGTGGCAAGGAGATTGTGGTCACCGGGTGCATGCCGGTGGTCCAGCGCGAATTACTGTTGGCATCGTTTCCTGACCTGCACCTGATTCTGCCGGAGGAGATGTACACCCGGTGTCCTGAAGTGGGGGCGATGACCGATTCCCACACGGGCGTGGTCCAGATGGGCACCGGCTGTCTCGGTGCATGCAGTTACTGCATCACCCGTGCTGCCCGCGGCCCACTGAAGAGTTTTTCAGCGGATGCTATTGTTGCTGAGGTGGAACGGCTTGCAGCCAGAGGCGCCTCTGAAATTCAGCTCACCGGGCAGGATGTAAGTGCCTGGGGTATGGACAGGGGCACCGATCTGGCTGATCTGCTAAAGCAGATTACTCGTGCAAAGGGTGATTTCCGTCTCCGGGTCGGGATGATGAACCCGGCGACTGCCGGGCGCATCATCGACCGCCTCGCCCCTGCCTTTGCCCATGAAAAGATCTTTGGGTTTGTGCATCTGCCGGTGCAGTCAGGTTCCGACGCGGTGCTTGCGTCAATGAACCGGGGGTATACCGCGGCAGAGTTTGAAGCGATTGTAGCGGCGTTTCGTGCCCAAATTCCTGATGCACGTATTTCGACAGATATCATTGCAGGGTTTCCCACGGAAGGATGTGGCCAGTTTGACGAGACGCTGGAGATGATCGGCCGGGTGCGTCCGACAAAGGTGAATATCACGCGCTTTTCGGTTCGTGAGAAAACACCTGCCGCCCAGTATCACGATCACCCCGACTGGGTAAAGAAAGAGCGGTCCCGCGCCCTTACCCGTCTCACGGAACGCATATATGATGAGGAGAACCTTTGCTGGATCGGAAGAGAGCTCTCAGTGCTTGTTACTGAACAAAAAAAGACGGGGTCAGTCATTGCACGGGATGCTACCTACCAGAACATCATTATTCCTCAGGAAATTAGTCTGGGCACCCGGCTCCGGGTAACGGTGACCGGGCACCGTCGCCATTACCTGATCGCAGCACCTGTCTGAATGGTTTCCCTTCTGATCTTTCTTTTTCTCCTGGTTTTTTCCGTCTCTGATATGCCTGATACAGGCCCTCATGTGCGAAGGGTTAATACCTCTTTTTGTATAACGATTCACTCATGCAGGGTTTATGCAATCTTGAGAAGATTGAAGAAGGGTTTCAGGCAGCAGTTGCCTGCGGAAAGAAGAGCGCAGAAGGGATAGATGCCCTCTTGCCTGAGATTCATGCGAACGTGGAGGGTTTAATCTCACGTCTTGCCGCTGATGCCGCGTCCATTGTCCCGGAAGCGGGCCTTTTGATGATGCTCAGGGGAAAGATGGATGGAAAGGGCGAACTCTATGATACGGTGTATTTTGACCAGAAAATGCTGATCCTCGGAAAGACGGATCCACTACCGTACCGGCCGGATGACACCACAAAAAAGGTGGACAACCAGTATCTCGTCCTGGGCCACGATGGGGTATTTTCCGAACTGATGTACAGCAGTGACGGGTTTATCATTGATGTCTACAAAAAAGACCTCTCTGCAGAGGATGCAGTCGCTCTCTATGGGTTTGAGCCCGCAGTGATGCTCTACAAGGCGATGCAACAGTATGCAATGGATGAATTCGGCCTGTATGAAGCGATGGGCAGGGTTCTTGAGTATCTTCTTGCAGATGAGCAAGACCTCGAAAACTGATCCCTGTTGAACAACCGTTCATATACTACAACACTTTTTTTACCGATACGGAAATTGCGGTGCGTGTATGAAATCACCCTGTGCTACCGTGGAATCATCGTTATTTTGTCTATGTGTTTCTGAAAAGGGAGATATCAGGTAGGGACAGAACCCAACTCTCCGATTATTTTACCCTACATTGCAAATCCGGATTCAATGATCTGGAACTCATTTTTGGCAAAATTGTCCCCCTCTGTACCCACAC
>CAZFXY010000016.1:0-18886 GCA_964523185.1 uncultured Methanoculleus sp. | reverse complement strand
CACCACCACCACCACCACCACCACCATACCGGTTTCAGAAATTCGACCCGTTTCGTACGATAAAAATCCGAGGTTGGTTTATTATCTTAAGTTAACCCGGTGTGATAAATACCCATTTGTCATTACATAAATACACCACCATAGAGACAGATGAACGATCAGAGGTTAGCGTATGAGTGCTGATAAAAAAATAAGAGAAGAAAATAATTACCTATATCTCATAGAAAAACGGGTTATTCGCCCACTGTTTGATAAATCAGGCATATATAAAGGCATTTTAATTGCAGGACTGCCAGTTTTTCTGTTTTTTATATCTCTTATGATGGGACGCTACGATGTTGAACCCGTTACCGCACTGAAAATTCTTCTGTCTTCGGTGCCGTTTATCCCCATACAGGAAACATGGACATCAGTACAGGAGACGGTGATATTACAGATACGAATTCCCCGAATAATCGCCGCAATGCTTGTCGGAGGCGGCCTATCTGTGGCAGGTGCATCATTTCAGGGACTCTTTAAGAATCCGCTGGTGTCTCCTGACATCCTTGGTGTTGCAGCGGGTGCAGGGTTTGGGGCGGCACTGGGAATTCTTTTCTCCGGAAATCCATGGGTCATTCAGGTTTCGGCATTTATATTCGGAATTGTTGCGGTCATGGTAACCTGCCTTATCAGCAGAAACTACCGGGGTTCAGGGACACTGGTTCTGGTGTTATGCGGTATTGTAGTAGGTGCGATGTTTACTGCCCTCCTTTCTCTCCTGAAATATCTGGCGGATCCCTACGATACCCTTCCTGCAATTGTATTCTGGCTAATGGGCAGTCTGTCGTCCGTTACTCAGCGTGACCTTCTTATGGTGTTTTTCCCAATCGTACTTTCAGGGTTTGTCCTGTTTATCATCAGGTGGAGAATTAACCTGCTATCGGTAGGAGAGGACGAGGCACGGGCACTAGGTGTCGATACCAAAAAATTATCCTGGGTCATCATTCTCTGTTCAACACTGATTACTGCCTCCGCTGTTTGCATCAGTGGGATAATCGGTTGGGTTGGTCTTATTATGCCCCATTTTGCAAGAATGCTGGTTGGACCCGATTTTAAGAAGATCATTCCGGTTTCAACGCTTCTCGGTGCGTCATACCTCTTAATTATGGACAATATTTCAAGAACGCTTATCTCCAGTGAAATCCCGTTGGGGATACTTACGGCACTGGTTGGAGCACCATTCTTTGCCTATCTGTTGACGAAAAAGAAGGTGGGCTGGACATGATTCTGGAACTTGACCGGCTTTCATTCTCCTATGACGGAAAAAAAGCCATTTTAAATGACATCTGCTCTGGCGTAAAAAAAGGAGAAATTCTTTCGATTCTTGGAAGAAACGGCATTGGAAAGTCAACCCTCATCAAATGTATTATCAATCTGTATCAGAATTACCAGGGCGATATCCGGATAATGGGGGATAATATGAAAGATCTATCGCCATCTCAGGCGGCGATGAGAATGGGATATGTGCCTCAGGGTAATCAGATCATTTTTCCGTATTCTGTTCTTGATTTTGTACTGATGGGACGAGCCCCCCATATACCATTGTTCGAATCACCATCCGCTAACGACGTACGGATAGCAGAGTCAGTCATTGAAAAAATGGGTCTGTTCCACCTGAAAAACCGACCGATTAATGAGATCAGCGGCGGGGAACGTCAAATGGCCATGATTGCCCGTGCACTTACCCAGGAACCAAAGATGCTCATTCTGGATGAACCCACATCTCATCTGGATTTTGCCAATCAGGTGAACGTGTTAACGGCAATAAAAAACCTTGCAGAGGACGGGATGTCTATTGTGATGAGCACACATTTTCCGGATCATGGGTTTTTGATATCGGACAACGTTGCCATTATGCAGAACGGAACATTTGTGGCACAGGGACCGGCAGATGATGTTATTACAAAGGAAAATCTCAAAGCAGCATACGGTGTTGATGTAATGATAAAATATGTGGCCGAAGTTGGACGTAATGTGTGCATCCCTTCTCACATCGGTGGAGCGGGGATGGTGATGAGATGATAGCGAGATGATAGTGAGATGGTTTTGGGAAATTTCTATGACAATAGGACAAACAGGCATCAATTTTCCACCATCGTTCACCAATCTGCCACTGAATACTGATCTACCCCTCCATTTTTCTCATCACAAAAGACGCCCCATGTCCACGTATCTGGAGACAAATCCCTGCCACCACCCATACTTTTAATGAGCTTCAGGACACATTGCGATGACGAACCGTTTGACACAAAACAGTTCGGCTTAGTACCTCATCGAGACAAGAGTGGCTGCATCATGAAAGACGTGTTAACATTTTCAACCCGAAACGGGCACAAGCGGTCTCTCATAAATCTGTATGTCCTGCATTCGCTGCATCGCGAACCGAAAGCCGGGTACGACCTTCTCAGAGAGATAGAAGAATTAACCAAAGGAGCATGGGTGCCGAGCAAAGGAACTATCTACCCAATGCTCCGCCAGCTCGTAGACGAAGGGATTATTGCCCCCAAAGAGACGGGGGCCCGTGGAAAGACCATATATGCCCTGACAGAAAACGGAAAGGCCGCCCTGAAAGAGATGAAGGAGTCCAGACACCGATCACACGAAAACGTCTGGCTCCTCAGAAATATTCATACGGAAATCTTCGGGGAAGGGCGAGTATCCCTTGCAGAGAGCATATGGGAGATACGGGAGTGCGCCCGTGACCTTCCGGAAGACAAACAGGAGCGGGCAGCAGAGATTCTCATGCAATGTAAACGAGACCTCAGGGAACTTGGGAAAGAGGAGGATACAACGAAATGAACGCAATTCAGGTAGAGAAACTCACCAAACGGTTCGGGGACTTCACGGCGGTTGATGCAGTTTCCTTTGACATCAAAAAAGGGGAGATATTCGGCCTTTTAGGCCCGAACGGTGCCGGAAAGACCACGATCATCTCCATGCTTTCCACACTTCTGAAGCCGACATCTGGCAGGGCCTTTGTCAATGGTATTGACATTCTGGGGGATCAGGATGGGGTACGCAAATCCATCGGCATTGTTTTTCAGGACCAAAGCCTCGATGAAGAGCTGACCGCATGGGAGAACATGGACTTCCACGGCAGGCTGTACCGCATCCCGAAAAACGTCCGTGAAGAACGGACAACAGAGCTTCTGCACCTCGTTGAGTTATACGAACGGAAAGACAGTCTGGTGAAGACCTTTTCCGGCGGCATGCGGCGGCGCCTTGAGATTGCCCGGGGTCTCCTGCACGAACCGGTCGTGCTCTTTCTGGACGAACCGACCCTCGGCCTTGACCCACAGACCCGCAATCATCTCTGGGATTACATCCAGACCCTGAACCAGACAAAGGGCATCACCATCATTCTCACCACCCACTACATGGACGAGGCGGACAGGCTCTGTGATCGCATCGCCATCATCGACCGGGGGACGATCATTGCCTTGGGCACCCCTGATGAACTGAAAACACGCGTTTCCGGGGATGTGGTAACCGTATCATCCCCTGATTCAAAACGAATTGCAGCCGAAATCTCTGCGCCGTGGATCTCGGGTGCCGAGGAGCGTAACGGACAGGTAACCATCCGGCTCCAATCCGCAGAAACACATATCGCAGAACTCATCGGCCTGTTCGAAAAGAGCGGGGTTGAGATAGCATCCGTCTCCCTGCGTAAACCAACACTGGAGGATGTCTTTTTGCACTATACCGGAAAGAGTATCCGTGAAGAGGAAGTGGGGACAACCGACCGGATACGGATGCGGAGGAGGCATTAAATGGATATTGTCTATACGCTCTGGCTGCGCAGTCTCAAGCGCTATGTGCGCTCCAAAAGCAGGATTGTCGGCAGCCTCGGTATGCCGGTTTTCTTTCTTTTGGCCCTGGGCTTTGGATTGAATGCAGTTGTGGATATACCCGGCAGCTCAGGAGAAAACTACATCCAGTTTCTGATTCCCGGTATCATTGCAATGAGTGTGCTCTTCACCTCAGTATTCTCCGGCATACAAATAATATGGGACAAACAGTTTGGGTTCCTGAAAGAAACGCTTGTGGCACCCATTTCACGCCTTGAGATCATGCTTGGTCAGACAATGGGCGGTGCCACGACTGCGGTCATACAGGGGGCCTTTATTCTCGTCCTGTCACTCTTTATCGGTTTGAGCATCCCCTCTGCTACAGGGTTTATCATCGCGTTTCTCTTCATGGCACTCATCGGCATCTGTTTTGCAGCATTCGGCATTGCCATTGCCTCAAAGATGGAGGATATGCACGGATACCAGTTGATCATGAACTTTGTTGTCTTCCCGATATTCGGGCTATCCGGCGCACTATTCCCCATCGAGAGTCTGCCGGAATGGCTGATCCCTCTAACGCTCCTCGACCCCCTCACCTATGGTGTGGAGGGCATCCGCTACGGCCTGTTAGGCACTTCTGCCATCCATCCCCTGACCTGCCTCATCGTCCTCGGGACTAGTACGGCGGTAATGATTTTCATCGGCGCTCTGCTCTTCCGGAAAACCTCTATCTAAAGATGCGCCACAGAAACAGCACATGGGGTACACAGAGAGAAACGGGAAAAAAAGGAAACGAAGAACAGGTATATGGGTGGACAGCAGAAAACGGGTAGGGGCCCCTTCCCTGCCACACATAGGGTTTGATTCAACCGGCAGATACCGTCTGTCTCAGACAGTGATCGGCGGCTTCAGCAGGCATGGCGAATGAACCGGCATTTCCATTTCAATATCCACCAATTAAATTCAATTCAATATCCAGCAATTCAATTCAATTCAATTCAATTCAATATCCACCTTTTCCATTCCCATATCCAGCAAATCAATCCCCGTATCCAGCAATTCAATTCCATTCCAATATCCACCAAATCCATTCCCATATCCACCAAATCCATTCCCATATCCAGCATGTACCTACAAAAAATACTCATTGTCTCACCACAGGAACTCCTATTCTGAAATAACCACCAGCACCTTTCACGGGCTATTATAACCCTTCACTCCAAATATTCACGAAATACATCGCGCATGGTACTACACGGAAACACCCATCCCATCCGGCATGATATACCAGGACACATCGGGTGTTTTCGGGTATTGCCCGTGTCATGGACATTTTGGTGGTATACACATGGAAAGAGCAACCGTCATACGGTATATTCAGGCAATCATCCTCACCGTTGTGGTGATTGCAGTAATCATTCTGGCCATTCTTTCAACAGGGGTTGGAAGCGGCTTTCTAGGGGGAGCAGACACAGAATCCGGAACCGATGGGAAAGAACAGGCAGGTTCATCTAATGGTGCATATTCAGGCACCATCAGGATATTAACAACACCGGATATGCACAGTCACCTGTTTGGCATGAGTGACACGGACACCGGCACACGTATCGGAAGAATAGGTGCACTCGCAGACACTCTTAGTGGAGAAACGGATGGAACCCTGTACCTGTTTGCAGGTGATCTTGGTGAGGGGGGATTTTATCACCGGTATGCAGGCATTCCTGAATGTACCGCATATTCAATGGCAGGGGTTGACGCGGCGGTGCCCGGAAATCATGCATTTGATTTTTCAACGGAATTATTTAAAATATGGGCCACCAATGCCTCATATCCAATAATCTGCGCAAATCTTGACTTCACGGATCCCGTACTCAACGATACTGTGAAGGACTACGTTATCCTGGATGCAGGCGGGGCAAAGGTGGGAATATTCGGGATCATTACGCCACAACTGGGAAAAATTGCCACCCTGGGGAATGATGTCGTCCTGTACGAAAACACGGCTGAAATCGGAAATTCAGCGGTGAAATCTCTCAACGAAGAGGGTGCAGACATTATTATTGCACTCACCCATCAGGACAGGGCAGAGGATATTGCCCTTGCTGAGGCTGTTTCGGGGATTGATCTCATCATCGGCGGTCAGGACCATCTCGTCTGGAATGAGACCGTCACATTTGACGGCGGCAGACAGACACTCATCGTGCATGCCGGAAAATACGGCGAGGAGATGGATGCGGTTGACATCACCATGGTCGACGGAATCGTTACCGAAACAGCCATTCAGCGATACGAAATTACAGAGGATATGCCGGATGATGCAGCAATCACCGCGTTTGTCACACCGTATTATACATTGTATACCGAAAGCCTCTCAGAAGGTATCGGGTATACCACAACCCCTCTTGATGTCCGAAAAAAGACGATCAGAACCGGGGAGACGAATGCAGGAGATTATGCTGCGGATGTCGTTTGCAGAAATGTTTTCGGTGCTGATATGGCCTTTATAAATGCGGGAACAATACGGGGTGATTGCATCATTCCGGCAGGGGAGATATCCTATCTCACGTTACACGATATGTTCCCCTACGAAAATCTGATCGTAACGGTTCGGATGACCGGCAGTGAGATTAAAGAGACACTGGAGCGGTCTGCGTCTGCATGTGTCGTCACCGGAGACGGATGCCCCCCCAATGAACGAGTGGCATCAGGAGGATTTTTGCAGGTGTCAGGGGTGCAGTTTACCATCAACACGAAGGCGGATTCGTTCTGCATTGACTATACCACGGATACCGTGAAATCTGTGGGAGAACGGATAGAAAATCTGTGGGTTGTAACGGATTCCGGCGACGTAGTGCCAATAGAGATGGAGAAGACCTACACGGTTGCAATGACGGACTACATCTCCGGCGGAGGGGATGGGTATTCCCATATTGGGAAGATCCCCGATGAGAGGAAAGGTGCCACGGGAATGAATCTGATGGATCTTGTTGCAACTGATATTGTAGATAATTCTCCTATTTCGCCCGAGAAGGATGGAAGGATTACGGTTGTGTGATGAGGGGGTTTTGAAAAGAGAACATAACTGGTCAGGTGCCCCACAAGATTTCTTTTATTTATTTATTTCCTATTGTTCGGAATAACGAACATATGTTCATATACATGAACAATAATTCACGAATAGCATCAACACATCAGACATTTTGAAAAGTATCCATACCAACAGACATTCAAAACCTTTCTGGATGTCAATTTTCATGAATTTGAATGAGAAAAAACGTAATCGTTCAATGAAAAATGATTTAATATTGAGTGGAACAAGTAACACAGTAGCAAATGAACAAGGATCCGGGAAGACCTTCCCTGTCCAGTCTGACAGGGGGAAAAGACCTTACAAAAATATGCGAAAAATACCACGTCTCACAAATGGTTATCTTTGGATCTGCCATTCGCTCCGATTTTGACCCTGATACAAGTGATATTGACATTCTGGTTTCATTCAAAACGATGACTCACGCAGAACATGTTGACTCATATTTCGGTCTTCTTGAAGAGCTTGAAGACCTATTCGGCCGCAGTGTTGATCTTCTCGAAGAAAAAACGGTAAAAAATCCATTTCTGAAAAAAAGCATTGATGATTCCGGAGTACTGGTATATGCCTCAGCATGATCCTAAAAATACCTGTATGACATACGTGAATCATCCGGAAACATACTGAATTTTGTATCTGGAAAAATATTTGATGATTATTCATCGGATATAATGCTGAAATCCGCTGTTGATAGGCAGTTTGAGATCATCGGGGAAGCGTTAAAACAGCTATTAGAAAAATATCCAAGTTACAAATCCGAGATAACAAATCCTTCAAGAATAATTTCATTCAGAAACCGACTCATCCATGGATATTCCAGCATCTCTGATGAAGTCGTCTGGGGTATTATCGAAAAAGATCTCCCTATTCTGAAATCTGAAATAAACAGACTGCTGGAATATACTGACTGAAAAAATAGAAACCCTGCCAGACCATTGCGGACCCCGCATGCGGAACAGGCAGATTCTTCCTTGCAGAACGTGATTTCCTCGTCAAAAACTACGAACTCGACCGGGAACAATCCGTGTTTTTAAAAGAGCATACATTCCACGGAACTGAGATTGTCGACACTATCGCCCGCCTGTGTGCAATGAACCTCTACCTCCACAGCATCGGAACCGACCAAAGCCCAATAAACGTCGCAGACTCTCTTTTGTCAGATCCAAAAGAGCACTATGACCTTGTTTACTGAAAATAGGGGGATTAAATAACTCTTCAATAATTTATGATATTCTGTGACCCATGGCCTGATGATCAGAAAAAAACAGAAGATTCCTTTGAAATGCTCTCAAACCACGTTGAGTGAACCAACAAACCGGCTCTTGATCTCAATCGGTGAGAGCGGTATATTCTTCGCATCTGAATTTCCGGGTTTCAGGAAAACATGAATGAAGCAAGGCCCCCTTCCTCTGTTCCTGAATACACGTTGCAATTCGTCTGAGGTGTGAACGTTATGGGTGTTGGTGATGCCTGCTGCAATCGCGTACAACTCCATGTCAACGCCATTCCATGCATGGGTCATCTGGTTGCCGGTGCTGCCGAACGCCCCGTTATCAAGGCAGATGATGGTCAGATTTGCGGGATTTTCTGTAGCAATTACCGGCAAAATTGCGGTCCCCATAAGACTCCCGTCTCCGTCAAGAACAATGACATCGCGTCGGATTCCGAGGCTGATTCCAAATCCAAGAGGTGATGCCTGCGTATAACTACCGAGCATATAGAAGTTTTCATCCCGGTCTGATGCGGCGTAGAGTTCCTTTCCCGGCACGCCGATATTTGATATAATCAGTTCATCGTCCAGCACGTCTGCAATGGCATTGATTGCGTCTGCCCGGGTCATCACCGGCTCCGGTAGCGTGCGGTTGTACCTGAGTGCTACGTCACGCCTGCGGGTCGGGAATCCGGATTTTTTCATTGAACAGCGCTCACATTCCCAGACTTTTGGAGATAATAACGCCACATGCGGGCGGGAATGGGTATATGCATCCTGGATTACATCTCTGATATGGTCCAATTCAGAAGGCTCTGAGATGATAGTGTACGGAATTTCCAGCACATTGAGCAGGTCAGGGATGTGTATGTTGAACGGCACCTGCGCTGGGATCTGTTCATGGTACACCCCTCTCCAGCTTGCAAGGACAGGTAACGGAAGGTCGTAGAGCACGGTCAGAGACATAATTGCGTTGAACATATTTCCCAGACCCGAACTCTGGATATGCACAACCGGTTTTTTTCCCGCGAGACAGAGACCTGCACACAGCCCGACAGCATCCTCTTCCCGCATTACAGTAATCGTCTGTGTTTCGGTCTCCAGAAGGGAGCAAAGCTCCTTTGTTCTGTCACACGGGAGGAGAACCGTCATATCGATGCCCTCTTCCTTGAGGATGGAAAGCACCCGCTCTTCAGGCGTGGGCATTTGATCGGTAACATTTTCAGATAAAGGTTTTTCAGACATGGATCCTCCGTACATGGGTATTTGCCCAGCTCTCGATATCACGCCTGATTTCATCAACCGGGGAGCCTCCCTTTACCCTGAACATGGGTTCCACGGGATACTGATTTTTATCTTCAGCAACGCGTTTGTATCCGCCACCGGTGATATTGAGCAGGATGCACTCATCCTTTCTGACAGTGCCCGTCTCAACCGCTTTTATGAGTGATGCCACGCAGACCGATGCTGCCGGATCCAGATCAATCTCCTCTGCATCAACAAAACGCTTCTCTGCCTCTGTTGCCTTTGCATTGCTGATGCCGTCCATCGTGCCGCCCGTTGCAAAGAGTGCATCATACGTGCCTCCTTTGATGGAGTATGGAGGATGACGGTTTGTCAGGACATCGGCATAGACCTGATCTACCGCACGGCGGGCATCCGGCATATCTTTTTCAGGGATGATGTCCCGTCTGCCGTCCTGCCAGGCGATCGTCATTGGTATAAAGGGTTCGTTTTGGCTGAGGTGCAGGCGTGGCAGGGTTGTTCCAAACCGGCCGTCACCGATAAGACGCATTGCGGCTTCCCACGCAGCAATGCCTCCTGTTCCACTCCCCACTGCCTGGAAATAGGAGTCGGGCAAGCTTCCTGCCGTAATCGCACCGTCCAGGACCACTGTCCCCATACCATCCCTGCGGGCGACATTCCGTGCCCCCCCCTCTGCGACAATGCCGGGTATCGTGCAGACGGCGTTTCCGAATTCGATTGAATCGGTATAATCCCCTTCAACAGTAATCAAACAGACATTATCTGCTGGTGTGGTTGTCCAGAGTCTGTCTACCGATGATTCCGGCACAACGACAATCACCGGGGCACCGCTGAGCGCCGATACCTGACAAAATGCCCTCCCGGTGTTTCCGGCTGATGAGATCTGGAGAATTCCATTCCCTTTTTCTCTCATCCGCAGCGTGGTCGGCAGCGCTTCCAGTTCCTTGAACGAGCAGGACTCGATCTGTGCACCCCGTTCCGGCCAGTAGCCGGAAAAAGCGATGAAGAGATGTGAGAGCCCCAGTTCCCGTGCCAGTCCTTCGCTCTGGTAGGTAACCGGGCCTGCATCGGACTGCAGATAGCCTTCCACCGGGAGCCAGTCGGAGAAGCGGAATATTCCCGGCAGGGACTGGATGTCAAGCGTTTTTTTCCGGTATTCGGCCCGTATCAGGCCGGTGCAGCCCTTTTGGCAGACATTGGTGTAGTGGTCGGGGATAATTATCCCACAGTCCAGGCATCTGAGCGTATATTTATCAGTCATATTCATCTCCATTGAAACATCTCATTATGTGTCATCCGTTTTCGCGTTGTCCGGGTGCGGACCAGTTCTCCCCTGCCCCCGGTTATGTTTTCTGCGATGGTTGTCAAAGGCGTATATCCTCCACCCTAATCTGCGTCCCGGATGACTTGTTCAGCACCATACCGACGACCCCGGTATGCCCGAGATGCATCATACAGAACCCCGGCAAAAACTTCTGCCTTTTGCCGAAAACCGGTGCATGGGTTACCGTCCTTGCCATACCTTCAAAACCGGTGATGTGGTAGGCTTCGATATCTTTGTATGCCTGTCCCCGCGAGAACTGCGGGCCGACCACATGGGTGGTGATGACTCCGCTGATGGGGGATGCGTTGATCACTCTGAGCACATGCTGGACCGGGCAGCCCGCCCCCATCGGCCTGCCGAAGACGATATCCCCCGTTGTGATCTCCCACTTCTCAACAAGGTCCGGTCGGAACGGGTGGATGATCTTGCGTGCGGAAATCTCGCCCGGCAGGGGATCAAGGATGAAATCATACGGCTCTTTGAGAATATCGACACCGGAGTAGACCGCCTCGGAGGCATGGCGTTGTCCAGGATCGCCCGCCTGATAAAACGGACAGTCCTCATATGATTTTGTGCTTTTTTTTACCCGCTCAAGAAACGCTGCACATGACGCAGCCCCGCATGCCCCACAGTCCTTCCCCGGAGGTGTCCAGTTCATACTGTTAATCCCCCCGGTAAAGGTAATCCGCCCCGTCCAGTGTTCGGATCACCCCGAAATGGTTCTGCCATCCAATCTCGGTCTTGCCAATGCAGATCGTGCAGACCCCAAGGGGCGGGGCACCCCGAAGCGTGATCGTATCCGGATCGTGTATGTCGGGGCACTCGTCAATCGCCCTGAGCAGGTAACGCATGCCGGTCCCCTGCACGGCATTCGTCTCGATGATGTCGATATCCACGTTCACCTCTTTGATCCGCTCACGGAAGACCTCTTTTTCCGCCTGCGATACGAGGTCGATGCGGGTCACGACAGCCACGTCGGCAAGGGCAATCATCGGCGCCATCTTGAGGGGTGTGTTGATGCCGCTCACTGCACTGGTCACGACCATGCCCAGCGACTGGGTGGTGTAGGGAGAGCACCGGAGACAGAGTCCGGCACTCTCGACGATCAGGATGTCGGCCCGTTCTTCTTTGGCCCATTCGATGGCATCCTTCATCACCATGACGCTTGCATGATCCGGGCAGAGATCCCCCGAGTATACTTTTTTTGTCGGAATGTTAAACTCCTGCCTCAGCTCCTCATCCTCAAACGCCCGGGTGACATCGATCTTCAGGTAGGCGATCTGTCGGGATGTGCGGGTATTTTTGATGATCTGTTTTACGACCGCAGTCTTGCCACAGGACGGTGGTCCTGCGACGACAAGCAGTTTCATGGGGGTCCCTGGCTACAGATCATCTCTCCTGCACGAATCTGTTCCCGCATCCGGCACAGGGCCTGGTCCAGTTCGATGACCCTGAGCAGCGCCTTCTCTTCCCTTCCATTTGGTTCAAGCACGTCACTGACCCCGCCGTTTTTCATGACAATCCGCCGGTCAGACATCAAAGAGACCATGGGGTCATGGGTGACAAAAATAAGCGCTTTATTGTATTCTTTGAGGGTTTCAATCACCCGGTCTTTGAAAATTCCCGCATTTTCCACCTCGTCAAGCAGGATTAACGGGGTATTACTGATGGTGATCGCATCGGCGACCATGAGCGACCGGGTCTGTCCTCCCGAGAGTGCGGTCATTTTTATATCGGGGTGGATCTTCTCGCCGGTGAACTCGTTTGCAAGGTCGATGGTTGTTTCTATGATTCCGGGCTCGAAAATACTGCGTGATTTGATGTGCATTGCAAGGAATTCATGCACCCTGAGGTCTGCAAGACATTTGGTGTTCTGGGTTATCAGTGCCACCGGTTTTTTTGCCGGGTTTCGTATGTAGTCCTCCGGCGGGAGGGCACCGTTTACGAGTATGGTTCTTCCTGTGGCAGTATCGTTTCGGGCAAAGATCTCAATGTCCGTTACGAACGCACTCTTGCCCGAACCGGTCGGGCCGACGATGGATAGCGTGTCACCCGGGCGTATGATGATTTCATCAAAGTTTTCCGGTTCTCCTGACCGGTTCTTTCCGGACAGGACGGTGATCTCCTCGATTCTCTCAGGGTTCATATGTAGATTACATCCGCACATGATATATGTTTAGCCGTATGTGCGTAGATAAGTGGACTAATGCGTCCAATCGATCTGATGGAATGTTCAATATACGACACTTAATGCATTTTGCATCTAAATTCCAGATTTGTGTGATGTACCATTATGGGTCATTGTTACCGGGAAATAACCAGATAAAAAACCGTGCGCCGTGCTCTGAACGCGGAAATAAGCCTGCATCAGAAATGAAACGCGGAGTTACTCAGAGGGAAAAAAGGATATGAATGTAACTTGGCGTCCGTAGCAGCCCTCTTCCATCCGCTCAAGGGCGTCCTGAGTGACGACACGAATTTTATCCACTGATTTCCGGGACCCCTCCACCTCTGAATCACTGAGGGTAATGAGGGTAATGAAGAGGCAAACCGCCCGCACCTGTCACCAGCACCAGACCACGAGCAGGAACTGAGGGCGTCAGATATCATCTTCTGCCTCAGGTGTGCATAACACTCACTCACCGATCACCGATCACCGATCACCCTCTTCCTTTTCCCACCAGATATGAGCCCGCCACCCGGTACGGTACTCCGCGAACCCGCCGTCGCCGGTCGGTTCCATTTTTTCCGTGAGGTAGCTGCGAAGAATCTCCATTTCTGCCGGGGAGAAATCGTCCCGTTCAGACGCCCAGAGGACAGCCTCATCAACGGTATCGTAGATGCGACGGTTCACAGCCTTTTTTACGGATACATTCGCGTAAATCCCCATTGCATGCAGAATATTGACGATAAAAAGATAATCGGGACTAAATCGCGTCTCTCTTTCACGGCCGAGGAGACAAAGAAGCTCTGCATCCATCGGACGACGCGTCTCTCCGGCAAACCAGAGAAGATGGACGGCCCGGTGGGCAGCGGCATCGATCTTTTCGAGTGCTGCTGCCAGGTCTTCAAATCCCAGGGAATTTGAGGCAAGGACGACATCATGCACCAAAACATCCTCGCCCACAACGACATCCTCCCAACGCCGGCGAACAACCGAATAATTGGAATATCCCTCCTGTGCCATGCCTTCCTCCAGGTAGGCAAGCATCCCTGCGGAAGGGTCAAGTGCAGTGACATGGGAGACGCGGCGGGCCATCGGCACCGCAAATCGGCCGGTGCCGGCGCCCATGTCCAGGACGGTATCGGTGGGCAAAAGGTTGAGCGCATTAATCTGTTCTTCAATCTCTGTTGACGATCGGGCGGTCGCCCGATGAAAGGATGTGGCCCGCTGATCCCAGTCCGTCGTCCGGCCTTTCTGACGCTGCCAAAAAAGGCGCCAGAGCTCATTGTAATTGACAATGGGGATCATATCTGCGGATCACTCGAAAAGGACAGGTAATATGCATATTCACCGTACACACTATCGACACGGAGGAACGTGACCATGATCCCATTTCCCTTTTTTTCCATATAGCTATTGATGAATCTGTCAGAATAAAGGGTTTTTGCCATACCTGGCTGGTGTTTTCAGCACAAAAATGGGACTGGGTACGGATAAAGAGTTACTCCGGCGTTCGTATGCGACATTTTTTACAAATTACCAACACTATTTCTCCTGCCTGCGTTTCCACCATGACAGCCTGAGGTATGCAAGGCTTTTTCCAACATGTCCAAGCTCTCCCCTGACATATTCCGTCCACGTATGCGTCTCCTCTGCCAACTGGTTTGTTCGTGCCTCTTCTGCATCCATTCTGGTGTCGCTAAAGCGTATCCACGAGTCGACTGCCTCCATCTGTTCCTGAAGCGCAGCCACCTGACGTTCAAGCAGTTCAATTCGTTCCCGGAATATTTCCCGGTCGGTGTGAGCGGCATTCTCCAGCGCAGCAAGCCTGTCAGCAAACCGGGAGAACTGCTGACCCTGCATCGCAACGGTATCGATGAGCTGTGTGGGCACCCGACCCACAGGAGCGTTTTCACGGATTGCGGCGGTCTCCCTCTTTCTTTCTTCGCCACGTGATGCAGATAAACTGCTGAGACGGGACGGAGCATGGGTTGGTGCTGTATTCTTCACCGACGGTCCGGCAGTCTCCCTCTTTCTTTGTTCGCCACGTGATGCAGACAAACTGCTGAGACGGGACGAGGCATTGGTTGGTGACGTATTCTTCACTGGCGGCCTGACAGTCTCCTTCTTGTTTTGCAAATCCTCAGTCTTTCCTCCGCTCTCTTCCTGTGCAATTGCAATAAATAGGGCGGCTGCCTTTTCGTTGTAAACCTGAACCCGACCCACTTTCTGCGAGGGGACCCGGTTACCGTGCCGGTGTGCAATATCACGTATGTCTTGTTCTGAAAGCCCTGTGATCTCTGCGATATCTGCTGTCTTCAGTATTCTTTCGCTCGGTGGTTTCATTTGATGGTTCCTCCGATGCACAAACTGCATGGAAAAAATTGTCGGGAGTTTCCTTTGAGTACTTCTTTACTGACATACATTAATCCTCCCCTCTCGTATTTCGGGGAATGGGGTTTCCACCAGGTGCTTCCCGGCATCAGACGAAATATGATCTGGAAACCGAGAGCGAAGAGCTCATTTCAGTTACCTTCATGCCAAACAGCAGGGTGCAGATCTATACCCCGCCGGCACGGTGTCCGGACGATAATGCAATAGACCCCAAATCCCATGGAGATACAGCGGCGGGACAATGCATCCAGCGGTGCGATTGTGGAAGCAGGATAGGTGGGTGTTGGGATTGCATTCTCTGCTCTTGCCTACCTGAGAATCGCGGTACATACCGATATCGTCAATGGGCAGCTCTCGGTTAATTATTTTTAGAAACCTGATTTTTACTGCAAAAATAGTGAAATGATCAACGATGAAACCCGTTCGATCATGACTGAAATACCAAAGCAGGTGAAGAATCTGGCAGAGAAACTGAGGCCTGATATAATCCCTAATATTAAACAGTATTTGGGATTAGATATCGTGCAGGAAAAGGAAACGCGGGAAAAAAACAGACAATCTACGCCAAAAAGTGAAGGATGCATCGTAAATATTTCAGGCGTTAGTTTTTGTCTTCCTCTCCTTCTTCGATGTGCTTTGAGAGCATATGTGCACGCCCTGCGATTTTATCAAGGTTTAAAACAAATGCAATCCCCATTCCGGGTGTATTGAGCTTTGATGCCTCTTCGATTGCAAGAAGGATCTCATCTGTCTGGTCAGCCTCGACAATAGTAAGAACAATCTCTTTCTCAGGCTCGATTGGAATGCCGAAGATGGACCGCATTTCATTCATACTCGTCCCTCTTCCCATCAGGATAGTTCCGCCTTCCGCGCCGGCTTTTCTTGAGGCAGTGATTACTGTTTCAGCCCATCCTTTCTTGACAATGGTTACTATCAGGTTTTGGCGTCCTTCACAAATCATGGTTAATCTCCTGTTTTTTTTGCTTAAATATTATACCCAGAATCAGGATAGTCAGGATAGGCATCAGTGCAATAAAGCCTACCATGCCGAATCCGTCCAGAAGGGCACTCCCTCCCCTCACGGCATTTGCAACACCTACCGAGAAAGCCGTTAAGAAGGTAACAGCTATCGGTCCTGTTGCCACACCTCCCGAATCAAAGGCAATCGCAATAAAATCCTTATCAGTAAATTTCATCAGTACAAGTGCAAGGATGTATCCTGCAACAATAATTGCATGAAACGAAAGTCCATACACAATTCTTGCCATCCCAATGCTTACCGATGCTGCAACACCAAATGAAAGGGCATAAAGAATAAGAGAGCCCCTGATGTAGCCACTTGATGACTTTTCTATCTCATAGCAGAGAACGCGAACCGCAGGTTCAGCAAATGTCGCCAGAAAGCCTAAGAGAAAGCCAAAGGGAATCAAAAACCAAAGTTGGTCAAGTGCCCCAAAATATTCTCCTATTTTTGTTCCGGCGGGGATAAACGCAATATGAACTCCCTGGAAAAAAAGAACCATCCCGATTAATGTAATAATAATTCCTTTCACGAGGTTTACTACATATTTTTTTGGAAGTCTCAGGGAGACTAACTGGATAATGAAGAAAAAAAGAACAAGCGGCAGCAGTGCCTGTAACACATCAAAAAAGACATTGAAAACCCCGTCGAAAATACCAAGTTCTCTCATACCAAAAAGATCCCCATTAAAAGAACACCAATGACCGAGCCCATCGATGCAA
Source organism: uncultured Methanoculleus sp. (assembly GCA_964523185.1). Classification (GTDB taxonomy): domain Archaea; phylum Halobacteriota; class Methanomicrobia; order Methanomicrobiales; family Methanomicrobiaceae; genus Methanogenium. The sequence continues at coordinate 1,870 of CAZFXY010000016.1, read as the reverse complement.
GGCCAACAAGGCCGAACCCGTCAGAAAGTTGTGAGCGTCCTCCGAGAACTGCGGTAACACCGGTTCCAAGCGCTAAAATGAATGGAAGATTAATCGGTCCTGTTGCCACACCTCCCGAATCAAACGCAATCGGGATATAATCCGGTGATGTGAAAAATGACAGTCCTATTATAACGATATATCCTGTTGCAAAAAGGTATGCAATAGGAACATTGTAGATGATTCTCAATATTGCGGCTGATACAAAAAAGCCGGTACCGCCTGATATTATTAATATAAGTTCAGTACTCTGGATACTGCTTTGAGATATGGTTTCAATCATTGATGTAAGAACACGGACATCAGGTTCGGCGATAGTTACAAGGAGTCCGAACAAAAATGCAATAATAGCTATCACAACAACTGAGCCATATTTTGGAATCTCTGACCCCACTGCCTCACCCATTGGAAGAAGGCCTACTTCTACCCCTAGCAGGAAAAGAGCCATCCCGATAATCAGCATTGCGCTTCCGATTATGAACTGAATTGTTGATGAAATTGAATAATCCAGCAGAACGATCTGAATTATCAGAATCACCGTTACAATCGGAAGAGTTGCCTGTACTACCTCAGCTATTGTTTCTTTTGCATCTGAAAGCATGATCTGTTTATTTACCCACAATGAATACTGCTGCCCATCTATTATTCATGAAATTACTATTTAAACCCGGTTCCATGCCAGGAACAATAATACATGAATACAGAGACTTCAGTCTTTTTTTCCTGATAAATACCAGGGAAAACCATATCGGCTGTTGAATATTAACTCCTTTTTTACGCCTTGGCCCTTGCCGGAGCCTTTTACATAGCAAGTTCAGCCATTAATTTCCTTTGATTACTTCTTTACCGACATACATTAATCCTCTCCTCCCGTATTTTGAGGAATGGGTTTTTTCCACCAGGTGCTTCCCGGCATCGGAACGAAATATGAACTGGAAACCGAGAGCGGAGATCTCATTTCAGTTATATTCATGCCAAACGGCAGTGTGCAGCTTTATAGTCAACCGGCGCGGTGCCCGGACTGTTATGCAATAGATCTCAATCCCATGGAGACGCGCCGCCTCGGCAATGTTCTCACCGGTGCGATTATGGAAGCAGAAGAAGAGGGTGTGGAGATTGCATTCTCTGCTCTTGCCGACCTGAGAATCGTGGTGCATACCTATATCATCAATGCACATCTTTCCGGAAAGACAATCACGGATCTTGATATCCGTTCCCGTACAGGAGTAACCGTTCTTGCAGTTTCCCGTGATGGGGAAAACACCGTTAATCCACGCCCTGAATTCCGATTTATGAAAAAAGATGCCGTCGTTGTCATCGGCGAGTCAGATCAGATCCGGGCATTCGAGCAAGAGTTTATGGAGTAAACACAAATGTACCAAATCACCATTGCACTTGCAGCATGTGTAATAGTGGCACTCTTCTGCAGACGGTATGCAATTCCCCCTATTCCATTCTATATTATCACCGGCCTCCTGTTAGGGACCGCAGGCTTTGGCATTGTACAGGAGTCTGAGATTTCGGAATGGATTGCTCATATGGGGCTTTTATTCCTGCTCTTTACGATGGGTCTCCATATTCATCCGGGTGAGGTGGCAAAACGGCGTGGTTCATTCGTCATTGCCGGAATGATTGATCTCGGTGTCAACTTCACTGTCGGATTTGCAGTGGCGTTACTAATCGGTTTGCCCTTCTTTGACGCCGTAGTCCTTGCCGGAGCCTTTTACATATCAAGTTCAGCTATTGCACTCTCATCACTGATTGACAACCGTAAACTTGGATTTCGGGAATCGGATACGATCATCTGGCTGATGGTCTTTGAGGACATTGC
>CAZFXY010000015.1:10186-19140 GCA_964523185.1 uncultured Methanoculleus sp. | reverse complement strand
ATCAGGAAAAGACCGGCACAGAAATTAAATACACATACAGTGGTTCAGCACAACTACTCTCTCAGATGGAACTTCTGCACAAAGGGGACTGCTACATGCCCGGCGCAAAGGCATACATCGAGTCTGCCGCAAAAAAGGGATTCATCAACTCAAGTGAAAATGTCATTTACCACGTGCTGGCCATCGCAGTCAAACCTGGCAACCCAAAAAATATCACCACACTCAAAGATCTCACCGAAGATGGTGTAACGGTCGCTATTGGTGAACCCACAGGGAATGCTGTCGGAATTGCTACCCAGAAGGTCTATGAGATGGCTGGACTCTGGGAAGAACTGCAGGACAACATCGTTGTCCGATCAGGTACCGTTAACGAACTGCTGGTATACATGAACATGAACCAGGCAGATGCCGCTATCATCTGGGAAGATCTCCTCGGCAAATCAAACGTCGAACAGGTGGATATTCCCCAGAATGAAGGATTTATCAAAGTCATCCCAGTCGGCACACTCTCATTCTCCGACAAACCGGCAGAAGCGCAGGCATTTGCTGATTTCGTAGCATCAGACGAAGGAAAAGCCATCTTCCTGAAGCACGGATTTGAGACATACCCATCAGCAAAATACGGGGATGCCTGAATTTTTTCTGTTTCGCCGTGAACGTACAGGGAAAATTATACATGAATCATGCAGTCCAAAAAATGACCGTTCCGGACGGCTTCCCTTTACTGCAATGTCTGTTGGAGGTCATTGCAGGACACACATTCATAACACGCTCTATTTTCTTTATCGGGCAAAAATCAGACAAGAGACAGCACATATGACAGACAGTGTATTCAAACCAATTGGCATCATTCACCCCAAACATACCGAACATGAGAACAACCCGATTCAGAGGATAGTTGACCACCGAAGGGAGGTCAAAAACGGATGGATGGACAACAACCCGCATAAACGACATCGGGGCATGCAATGCCACCCCAAAAGAAATCAGAAACAAGGAGAGAATCAATCATGAAAAATGATCTCAGGCGCAACTGGGTGAAGGTCATCACCATCGCCGTGGGCCTTATGCTCACCGCCTTTATTATTACCCTTCTCCTCCTCGTGGTAACCCATCCTTCCCCTGCCGCGGTGGTTGAGTCACTGATGAGCAAAGAGATTCAGTTTGCTATCTACCTCAGCCTTGTCACATCCATCATATCCACCCTTCTGTGCATACTCATCGCAGTGCCCGCCGCCTACGCACTGGCCCGGTATGACTTCTGGGGCAAGAGTTTCGTGAGCACCATTCTCGACCTTCCCCTCGCCCTGCCGCCGCTTGTCGCAGGTGTGGCGCTCCTGCTTTTCTTCGGGACAACCCCCATCGGTGATGCCCTTGCATCCATCGGGATTGTCTTTGTGTTTACCCCCCTTGGCATTATCGTCGCCCAGTTCTTTGTAAACATGCCGTTCATGCTGCGGATCATGCGCTCGACATTCACTGACATCTCCCCCCGCTATGAATACGTCGCCTGCACCCTTGGATGCACCAACCTCCAGGCGATATGGCAGGTCACCATCCCCATGGCAGCGAATGGACTTCTCGCAGGCGCGGTAATCACCTGGGCAAAGGGCATCGGCGAATTCGGTGCTGCCCTGATGATTGCCGGTGCAACCCGGATGAAGACCGAGACCCTGCCGATTTCACTCTTTCTGAACATGTCATGCGGCGAACTTGAGATGGCCATATCGGCTGCAATCATCCTTGTTGTAATATCATTGGTATCCCTCTATGTCTTTGAATACTTTGGAGGATCAGCGAAATTCTGACACTGGTGAACATCATGCTAACAATACACCATATTTCAAAAGATTTAGGCGAGTTCATCCTTGACGATGTCTCCCTGGAGGTCAAGGACGGAGAATACTTCGTTATCATCGGGCCCACCGGCGCCGGCAAGACCATCCTTCTGGAGACCATTGCAGGAGTATATCCCCCGGACTCAGGCACCATCTCCCTCGGTGGCAGGGATGTAACCTTTGTACCTCCACGTGAACGCAACATCACCATGGTCTATCAGGATTACATGCTCTTTCCCCGTATGACGGTGGCAGAGAATATCGGGTTCGGCCTAAAAAACCGGAAACTTCCGCCGGATGAGATTGCAGCCAAAGTGGATGCAATTGCAGAAATCTTCGGCATTGGACACCTGCTCCACCGCTATCCCGACACCCTCTCCGGCGGGGAACAGCAGCGCGCGGCAATTTCACGGGCCATCGTCCTCGAACCCTCCATCCTGCTCTTAGACGAGCCCCTGAGTGCTCTGGACGGGCAGACGCGTGAACGCCTCAGATTTGAACTGAAACGCCTGCATGCTGCCTTCAAGACAACGATCATCCATATCACCCATAACTTTGAGGAGGTGTTTTCCCTTTCCACGCGGGTGGCAGTGATGCACCAGGGCAGGATTTGGCAGGTCGGGACACCGGATGAAGTATTCAGGCACCCCGAATCCGCGTTTGTTGCAGAGTTCGTCGGCGTCCAGAATCTCTTCCGGGGCACCTGCACGGAAACAGACGGCCTTTCGGTGATTGCGGTAGAAGGAACACGCGGGCCCCATCCCATATGTTCATCCCTCTGCGCCAGCAATGCCGAGGTCACGGTAACCATCCGGCCGGAAGACATCATGGTCTCCCGCTCCAGGATCGAATCCACCGCACGGAATTCCTTTGCAGGCACCATCACCGATGTGGCAGATAACGGTTCGATAGTTAGAGTATCCGTCGATACCGGTTTGCCTTTTATTGCCGCAGTAACACGGCAGGGATGGTGCGCGCTTGATGCAGAGATCGGAGATATGGTATATCTGACGATTATGGCACAGTCAGTTCATATATTCTAATTTTTTCTGTGCGCTACGCGGATTTATTTCCCATATGTTCTAAATGTGCGGCACCTCTCTGAAAATGATCCAAAATCTCTCGTATCACGCCCCATGATCTGCGCAAGCATATGACGAGGGGGGCCTGTGACCCCTCTCTGTCAGCAACAATTTACAACACAGGGGGGCGTGACTGCTTTATCGATGCCAAAATCGATTATATTTGATGATATTCATATTACTTTTTAAAATTTAAAAATGGTTTTAATTGAACCATTTGCAAAAATAAAAATAATTAGAAGCGTAAATACGATTTAAAGAGAAAATTTTGCGATAAACGTATTTTTGCCCAATTATAATCATCAAAACCATTAAATCTTCAATTAAACGATGTATCATTACAACATTATCTCGAGGTATACATGGAACAGGTAGCAGTAGTATCCACAGCTGATGAGGGGATCATCAGCCAGTTCAAAGAGACGGATGCATGGGGTCTTGCGACCGCAGTCGATCTCAAGAAATGTAACCCGGAAACCATCCGGGATGCGGAAAAGATTCGTGAGTTCGTAGCACAGCTGTGTGAACTCATTGACATGAAACCATTCGGCGAAACACAGGTTGTTCACTTCGGTCCATGTGATCGGGTTGCCGGTTATTCCATGACCCAGCTGATTGAAACATCACTGATATCAGGCCACTTTGCCAACGAAACAGATTCGGCATACCTTGATATCTTCAGCTGCAAGGAATACGCCCCCGAGATCATGGCAGAATTCTGCAAAGATTTCTTCGAAGCTGAATCCTGTAGAATGCAGGTCCTGTTCAGGAACTAAATACGGCCCGGACGGGTCGTATTTTCGTTTTTTGTAGGAGATAATGCTCCTGCACTCATTTTTATTTGGCGTGAATCCTGCGCCCTGACTGCTTTACACGCCACACAGAGCACGATGCAGATCTCTGCACCATCAAAATACTGTTATATCTTTGCATGATGGATAATTCCGCTCATGTATACACAGATATCAGGTGAAAAAAGAAGAAGCCCTGAATAGGAGTCTGGAGCAGACGTAAACCACATACAGGAGGAATTTTTTGAGCGGTGAATTCCTCCCGCATACAGAGGTGTTGAATGGGGGTATCCTCTTCCCCACCTATACCTTGCATGGTTCTGTTCAAATATACACGCCGGGGAGGGTGAAAGTGTTCGTTAGGCAACAGCGTCGACAAAAAACGACGACACCATCACACCACCGGGGGTATGCAGGTATGCGGTATCGCCGTCATTGTTCCACACATCCCGAGCCCTTCCCCAATAGAGCACGCCTCCCGCAGGAACCCCTGTTCCGGTATACACCGTGACAAGCTTTCCCGGTTCCAGGTGGTACAGAGGAAAGGTATATCGGTTGCGTCCGGTATCGTCAGAAAGCTTCCACCCGGTTAGATTCTGTGAAAAAGAACCAATGTTCTGAATGGTCACCCATTCGTCAACCGGACTGATTCCGGTGATCACAATATTCCATTCGGTAACCTCTTGTCCCGACAGCGCATCCGGAGAGTGAACGGTCATCGTGGGGGTGGGAGATACTGTCGCACCAATCGTCACGGGGGGTGTTGGAGTCGTTTCCGTGAAGACAGTACCACCTGTGGTAAAAACCGCGTATACCGGATAATGGTCTGATACAGCGGTCAGAAGCGGAGGGGTTACCCCAAACCGTTCATCATACCGGAATACACCAGCAGTTCCGGTATATTCATCAATGAGGGATTCAGTGATGACAATCCGGTCATAGGTCCACACGGTATCTCCTGTTGTCGTATCCACATCATTTTCAATCAGCCAGTGATATTCGGAAGCACGCAGCGGCGTATACGATTCCTCATCAAAATACCTGCCATCAGCATTGAAGTCACCCATCACGATCACATTTGGCTCTGATGGATATGTTGCATAAATCCAGTCCACCACGTCAGCCAGGGCATCAATTTCTTCAGTCGCCTCATCAGGGTCGGCATGAATAACCGCACATACCGCACTGACCGGGTCGTGTATGCCTTCAAACCAGATAATGAACGGCTCACGGTGGAACGGGTCTGTCCCTTGTGGTTCCGGATAGGTCTGCGGCAGACCGAGCAGCCTTACCGTATCAGCATTATAGAAATAGGCATATTGTTCCTTTGACACCGTCCGTCCCAGCCTTTCGGAGGCCACATAGGCATAGCGCGAACCGTCGCGGTTCACCTCTGCAAGAAGGGCAGGCAGGGCGGTCCCGGAACTGTCACGGATCTCCTGAATGGCAATGAGATCATATGACCGGATCGTCTGTCCGAGCACATACATTACATCCTCCCGGGCAGCCTTTGTCGTACCGAATACCTGCACATTGAATGCGCCAACAATGAGCCCCCCTTCATCCGTGCCGGAACCTGTGGACGGTATAAGAAGCAGAATTTCATCACTGTAATTCAGCACACCGAAGATACCTGCAACAAGCACCAGAAAGATGACAAGCTTTCCTTTACGCGAACGTTTCCCCATCTATAGATACATCAGAGCTGCTGGCAAAAAAAGGATGTATGTTCGCCTTTGCCCACGGGTTAATACCTATCGCGGGAAACAACGGTCTCGGTAAACCGGCCGTCACAGAAAACCATCACCGGCACCGGTGCACCCTGGCAGAAACCCCGCATTGCAAGATCATATGTCCGGCGCACATAGCGGAGCCCCTCTTTTTCAAACAGGGCAAGCAGGGCACGGATAAAGGCAATCTGCTGGTCCAGATACTTTTTTTCGTAACCGATTGTCTCCTCTGCCACTGCTGATGCCTCTTCACGCGTCATGGGTACATGGTAATTTCCATGCGTATTCAGCCCCGAAATATGGCACCAGCGCATATGCCCTGATGTATCCGGCTCCCGATGCAGCATATACGGATATACCCGGCAGATCAGGGGGCGATCTACATAGATGTCGCACCGGCCGGATTCATTCATAAATGTGCATATATTTCCGTCCTTTGTTTTTAGTGCATAGCCAGACACAAAGAACCGCCCGTTCTGGTCGCACGCTTCAAAATATGGTGCGGGCACCAGTACATCAGGGTGTGTCTGCTGGATGCGACGCACATCCTCATCCAGCAAAAAGACATGATCATTGGCTGCCTTTGTGCAACAGCGGCCACAGCAGGTGCAGAAAAACCCGGTTTCACGGACAATATCAGCATAGTCTGCCACCAGGTATGCCTCAAGAAGCATTCGCTCCTCTTCCAGCTCCGTCAGCCGTCTCTGGATCACTGCTTTAGAAATTATCTTTCACCTCAGGACACGTTTCTTTCTGAAAATACTTGCACCTTTCTTTGCCGGCAGACGACCACCAATCACGCCCCATATATCCGATGAGAAGAAAATATACCGTGCAGGCAACAGGAGTGTGCATGAAGACACCGTCTTTCATTGAGATTGACCATATTTACCCGAAAGATTGCATTGAAGGCATGAAACAGATGCAAAACGGCAGCGTGGATGTCATAGTCACATCGCCCCCCTACAATATCGGCAAACCCTATGCAACCCATAATGACACCATGCCTGATGATGAATATCTGGGCTGGATGCACCGTGTGGCACATGAATCCCGCCGCATTCTTCGTGAGGATGGATCATTTTTCTTAAATATCGGCGGAAAACCCCGTGAGCCATGGGTGCCCTATGATGTCATGCAGGAATTCAGGGAGGATTATGTGCTCCAGAATGTCATTCACTGGGTGAAGTCAGTCTCCATTGCAAAACAAGACGCCGGCAATTATGATGCGATACGCGGTGATGTCTCCGTTGGACACTACCAGCCGGTAAACTCAGACAGATATCTCAGTCAGTGCCACGAACATATCTTCCATTTCACCCCAAAAGGCACAACAAAACTGGATAAGCTTGCTATCGGGGTGAAATATCAGGACAAAACCAATATCGGTCGTTGGAAACAGGCAACACAGGATCTGCGGGACCGGGGAAATGTCTGGTTTATCCCCTACAAAACCATACGATCGTCCCGGCCGCACCCGACCAGTTTTCCGGAGAAGCTCCCGGAGATGTGCATCCGCCTGCACGGGTACACCCCGGATACCATCGTCTGTGACCCGTTCATGGGCATCGGGAATACAGCACTTGCATGCATCACCCTTGGCGTCCACTACATCGGATTTGAGATAGACGGAAAATACTGCGATTGCGCAGAAGAACGGATACGAAGACGAACCGATCCCGGAATTACAAAATGGACCCTTTAATCGCACTTATCGTCACCATTGGGGCAATCGCTGTCCTGACAGCCCGGCATGCCATCCCGCCTTTTCTCACCCTCACCGGAGGAGCTCTCCTTTTTGCCATCCTGACCGGAATGGGAGAGGGAGCAATAGCGACATTTACCTCCGGTGCAGGGGCACTCTTTGCACTCCTCGGGATTCCTATCTACTGTGGATCGGTCATCGCCAAATTCCTGGCACGGGACGGCGGTGCAGAACGCATTGTAACAGACATCGGGCGGGTGGCCCGGCGGCCGGTGTCCGCAGCTGCCATCGCCGGTTACCTGCTCTCTATCCCGATGATGTGCTGCATTACCCCCTTTCTCGTCCTCACGCCGGTGCTGGCCGGTATTCGCAGAAAAATGCAATGCACCACGTCACTTTATTACGCAGCGGCCTGTGGATCCGTCATATCGTTTGTCTTTCTTTACCCGCTTCCGGTCACATATGCCATCACAAACGGACTGCAACGGGGGGATTTTTATCCGGTCAGTTATCTGCAGGCTGCACTGCCTCTCTCACTCGCCGGGCTCATCATTGTTGCCTACCTCTCAGGGAGGCATCATGCATGCACTACCGGTAATCAGGAAAACGAAGAGAGTGCACCGGCGAGGCGCAGGCAGGCATGGATTCCGGTGATGCTGCCGGTGGCCTGCCTTGCTCTTGGTCACCTCTTCACGCCCTTTTCCATTCTTGCAAACATCAATATTGCGCTTCTTGCAGGACTCGCTGCAGCCGTTCTCCTATCACCGGCATTATCCCGCGTCCCTGCACTGGAATCAGGCACAAAGCATGCGGGGATCATCATCCTCGATCTCTGTGGTGCGGGCGGACTCGGTGCGGTGGTCGCCGCAGAAGGAGGCATTGCGGCTGCCCTCCCCTCCCTTGCGATTATTTTTCCGGCGCTTCTTGTACCCTTTGTCATCGCAGCACTCTTTCAGGCTGCACAGGGTTCACGGGTCGTATCAGCAGTCATCACCGCATCACTGCTTGCGGGAACAGAGATCGCAGCTGCAATCCCCATTCTGCCTCTTGTTTTAATGACCGCTGCCGGGTGTATGATGTTTAGTTTCGTCACCGATCCGTTCTTCTGGCTGATACGCCGAACCACCGAGGAACGGGTATGGGATGTCAGTATGCGATACACGCTACCGTTACTCTGCGCAGGTATCTTAACAGCAGGCATCACCCTGGTTTTCTTCGGTTAAAAAAGTCAGATGTCCGGAGTCACAGATACAAACAGGAATATCTCTTCCTGTATCTCATCGGCCTGCAGCATCACGCGTCCCTTCTGGAATCCTTTGCTGCTCATGTTCCCCGTATTGAGCGTCACATACACACCCCCCTCCCCTTCAACGGACACTGCCGTATTTGCAATTTCAATCCAGCGAACGTCTGATGTGACATGAATAAGGAGTGGTCCTTTTCCGGTCACGGTCACCGGCAGACGTATAGGGATGGTAATGCCGCGGGCCAGATTATGCATCGTCACATGCGGCTCGGGCAGGAGAATACCGGGAGTGCTGTCCAGCATGTCCGGCATTTCCGGTATGTCCAGTATGTCCGGCATTTCCTCATCGGATTCCGACACAGAGGAAACAGGCATTTCTGAATCATCATCTTCAGATTCATGAACAAATGATTCAGGCATTGTGGACCCGGTCACTTCAGATTCATGAACAAATGATTCAGGCATTGTGGACTCGGTCACTTCAGATGCAGGAACATCTGATTCAGGCATTGTGGACCCGATCACTTCAGATGCAGGAGCATCTGATTCAGGCATTGTGGAC
>CAZFXY010000015.1:0-10086 GCA_964523185.1 uncultured Methanoculleus sp. | reverse complement strand
CATTGTGGACCCGATCACTTCAGATGCAGGAGCATCTGATTCAGGCATTGTGGACTCGGTCACTTCAGATGCAGGAACATCAGATTCGGCCACCACAGATTCAGTCATTCCCCATGTCCCCTCCGGGAGAGAGGAAGAGGAAGCAGCAGATGACGAAGACAAAGAAGGAAAAGATGGCACCCTCTCTTCTGCCGGGGAAATGGTGTCTGGCACTACTGCCTCATCCGGATTGGAAAGCGAGCCTTCAGCGGGAAATATCTGCTGTGCCCCCGGACTGCACCATGGACATGCCAAGAGATGGCCACCGAACCAGTGATGCCTATGTACCCTGCAGTGTTTCATCGCCATGATCTCAGAGTGAAGGCAGTCCTTCCACTCACCGGCAGACGGACGGCGTGTTGGTTCGGCAATACCATCCACAAAACATCGGTAAAAGAGGCCCCGGATAGCAGGAGGGACAAGGCGGTAGTCTGGCGCAAAGGAAGGAGGGTGAATATGGTGATCAGGTGCGGCAAAGGCAAATACCCCATTTTGTATCTTCTCTCCCATTTCGGAATAAACTGAAACACCCTCCCCTTCCGCCTGAAACGGATGGATACCATCCATAAAAATTTTGAAGACCATGACCGCAAGACCAAAGAGATCGCTATCATACCGGTCGACACGTCCCGTGGTGAAGTTATATCCCTGAAGTTCGGGCGGCATAAATTCCTCTGCACCTGCCGAGGACGGGAATATACGGCCCGATACACTGTCACGAATCTGAAATGAGTCGCAATGAATAACCGCGACTGCTGCCGTTGAGGCGATAAGAATGGTTTTGTCCGAGAAATTTGCGATACAGTGTCCGTGACGATGGAGATCATCGGTTACAGCGGCAATATGATAGGCTGCAGTGAGCAGATATCGCCAGGAAAAGGTGGCATCGGGATGTCGGATACGACGCTGCGGGTCATAGTAACAGTGCGCTTCCCGAAAGAGTTCGGTATCAACAAGGGGCATCGCATATCCAATAAAATTCCTACTCCCGAGAGGCGAATCAAAGAGAACAGAGCACGGCCATGCGAGGAGAACAGACCCCAGCTCCTTTCTGCCAGTTATCTGGCCTGCATCCGGTGGATGTGCCACCATTGCCACAATCTTCTGAAAGAGGGGCGCCGTGCATTGATTTTCATGGAATATCTTTGCACAGTATCCGGGAGTGCCGTCAATGAGAAAGATCTCTGCATCATCTCCGGTCTTCAGGAGATCAGTGAGATGCACCAGTGCGCCCGCCCCGTCATATACCGCACGTTTATCCAATATTTTCATCTCTCCAACCATCTGATACGGTAACAACCCGATTCTTATCATCTTCTGAAAAGGTAATGAACCTATCTGATAACAAAAAGACCGTCCATCACCTCTACCCACACCATCACATGCCGTGAATTTCTTTATCTCAGAGAACGGAATTTATCTCATGATAGGCTGCAGACCAGGAGATGTTATTCTGGCCCCGTTCCGGTTGGGAAACACCACATACCCACGACCCCTGGTGATACTTGCCATGGCAGATGATGAAAGCCTGCATGTCTGCCCGGTTACGTCCCGTCGCCCGTCAGACATGCCCGCCTTGGAGTGCTCTATCCACCATTTCCAAACGGGCGGTCTTGACCTCTTTGAAGATAGCTATATTCTGGTTCATGAAATCGGTATCATCAGTAATAAATCCATCCGAACGAAAAAAGGGGTTCTTGAGCCGGACTATTTCAGCATCGTTCTTGAGTGCGTCCGCTCAGGACCGATTCCTGCCAGACATCAAAGAGGCAGACCCTGAACGAATTCCATACACTCCAGTATATCCCGAACCCGGACAAATTGCTGAATCAGTCAAAACTGATGATTCGCGAGATAATCACCTTTTCGGCAGTTTCGCGTAAGGTATCCTCACCACATATGCCGCATGCATACCAGGGAGATGCTGTGGCGCGCAGATCATCTCACCACGAGGGAATCCTCGAACAGGCCCGTTGAAACACAAATCTGTCCAAAATTATATCTGGACCCACCGCAGCAGACCCGGCACGGGGAATTGTTTCGATGCACAGATATATTGCCCATATGAGTAATAGAGACTAACGGAGAGTATCAACGATGAAAGTTAGTATTACATCAAAAGGGGATTCACCAGAATCTGATGCAGAGAACCGCTTTGGAAGAACACCATTCTTTGTTATCTACGATGATGAGACCGGGAATGTTATTGAGACGATCAATAATGCAAGCGTAAATGATGCCAGCGGTGTCGGGCCCAAGGTTGTCCAGATGCTGGTTTCAAAAGGCGTCAACGTCGTTGTCACCGGACAGGTCGGCGGCAACGCAGGCAAAGGGCTTGAGATGGCAGGCATCCCCACCTATGCATTCGGCGATGCAAAGACGGTTGCAGAGGCATATGCCGCGTACAAAGCAGGAACACTGGCCCGAATCGTCTGAAAGGAGTGACGGTTCTATTACACGTATGAACATCGTTATTGCCAGCGGCAAGGGCGGCACCGGAAAGACCATGGTGGCCGTAAATCTCGGGTGGTCAATCTCACAGTCAAAGGACGTGCATTTGATCGACTGTGATGCAGAAGAACCAAACGTCCACCTCTTCTTTCCCGGCGAACGGTCAGAAAAAACAGTGACGGTGATGGTGCCTGAGGTTGACAACGAAAAATGCACCTTATGCGGCGCCTGCGGTGAATTCTGTAGGTTTGGGGCAATTTCAGTGCTTACCAAAAGTGTGATGTTTCAGCCGCACCTCTGCCATTCATGTGGTGGATGTCAGCTGGCCTGCCCGGAGGGTGCCATCACTGAAGTTCCCCGAAAGATTGGAATGATCAGGCAAAGTCAGCCATCACCCTCACTCACGGTTATTTCAGGAATTATTGACGAAGGGGAGATCGCAGCACCGGAGGTCATTAAAGCAGCCAAAGAGGCCGGAGAATGGGATGGTATATCTGTCCTTGACGGTCCCCCCGGCACGGCATGCCCGGTTATTGAAACAATGGAAGGCGCGGATGTATGCATTCTTGTCACTGAATCGACACCATCCGGTCTCGCAGATCTTAAGAGAGCCTCACGCCTTGCCGAAGCACTGGGTATCCCAAGAGGGGTTGTGATCAACCGGAGCGACGGAGATGATGGTTCGACACTCGCATTCTGCAGAGAGGAAGGACTCCCGATTCTCATGACTATTCCCTTTGACCGGGAAATCGCTGCAATCCAAAACAGGGGTGCCATTCTCTGCGTTGAAAAAAACGAATGGGAAAAGCAATTTTTCCGGTTATATGAAGATGCCATCGCCATAGCAGGAGGTACACGATGAAGACCGTTGCAGTGATGAGCGGTAAGGGCGGCACCGGAAAAACCATGGTTGCCGCAGGATTTGCGGTCTTTTCGGACGAACGGCTGCTTTTGGCAGACTGTGACGTCGATGCGGCAAATCTCTGTCTGCTCTTAGAGACATCAGATACCACATGTCGCCCGTTCATGGGCCTGAATTGTGCATCCATAGACCAGACGCGGTGTGTGGGATGCGGACTGTGTGAGGCACACTGCCGTTTCTCTGCAATCGATCAGGGAGACGATGGAGTGTTCCGCGTCAATCCATTGAAGTGCGAGGGGTGTGCCGTATGCACGCTGGTCTGTGAGGAAGATGCAATCACTATTTCCGAACGACAGAGCGGCAATGTCTGCCATTCTGAGACACCTCAGGGTCCGCTTTACCATGCCGAACTCTTCCCCGGCTCGGGAACCAGCGGTCTGCTGGTGTTTGAGGTAAAAAAGGACGCACTGAATAATAAAGAGGAGAACCCCGTGTTTCTTATTGACGGCCCTCCTGGGATCGGATGCCCCGTGATCTCTGCGATCAGTGGTGTTGACGCTGTCGTCCTTGTGACAGAGCCCGGTATCTCGGCCCTCCACGATCTCCGACGGATTGTAACCGTATGCCGTCAGTTTGGTGTGGCAATGTTTTTGGTGCTGAATAAAGCCGACCTTGACGAAGAACGCGCAGAGGATGTCAAAAAATACTGCGCAGAGGAAGCAATTGAGATCATCGGCACCATTCCCTTTGACGCAGCGGTCATTGCAGCCGCCCGACGCAATGAGACAATTGCAGATATGGATACGCCAGCTGCCATCAGCCTGAAAGAGGCATGGAAGACGCTCTGTACTGCAATGGGGATCACACAATGAACCGAGGGGCCAGAGGGGGGGGTGGTAACCGGCGACGTGGCCGTCCCCGCAGTGTACGAACGATAGAGACAGAGGGGATATGGCGGTGTTACGGACCCTGCTGCGACCGGGGAGAAGACCGCCCGCGTGAGACGGTCATCCTTCTCCCGGGAGAACTGGAGGCATTCAGGCTGGTTGACAGCGAGGGGCTGGATCAGGAATCCGCCGCTGAACGGATGCAAATCTCCCGAAGAACCCTCTGGCGCGACATCCATACGGCCCGGAAAAAAGTGGCTGACGCTCTTTCAGAAGGAAAGCTCATCATCGTATCAGATTGTGGTCTGAATGGTCAGGACACCTGTATTCACTCAGCATCCGAATCGGCAGGGGATCAAAACCTGCCGCAACCGGAAGGCTAATTATGCACATATGAGCAATATATGCATGTACCAGGAGTGATACAGATGCCAGGATTTGATGGATCCGGACCCCTTGGACAGGGTGCACGGACAGGACGCGGGATGGGGCGCTGCCCCCCCGCAGAAACGATTGCAACAGAAGAAGGAGCAGCAGGCGTTCAGGAGAATCCACCTTTTGCACCTGCATACCAGACAGGTATGGGTGGAGGATTCGGCATGGGGCGCGGTTGCGGCAGAGGTCGGGGATGCGGTCGCGGTTTTGGCCGTGGATTCAACCGCAGATAACCGCTCTGAAACCATGATTGGGAAGGTACTTTTCCCAAAATGCACTTTTTTCCAGAGATAAAATCTCTTTCATTGTTCTGTTACTTTTGATTATCATGCTCATTTGATGAGTGAAATCGCCCCATGCATGGTTACCTGTGGGCTAAAGGCATTCAGGCTGATTGACCGTGAGAGTCTGAGCCAGGAATCCGTTGCAAAACGGATGCAAATTTTCCTGAAAAAACTCTGGCGCGTCATCCAGACGGCCCGAAAAAAGTAGCTGGCGCTCCCACAGAAGGAAACCTCATCATCATATCAGACGGTGGTCTCGATGGTCAGGACACCAGTATTCTCTCGGAACCTGAGACGACAGGGGAAAAACCTGCCGCAAGCAACATCTATTTATGCACATATGAGCAATATATAGTATACCAGGAGTGATATAAGATGCCAGGATTTAATGGAACCGGACCCCTTGGACAGGGTGCACGGACAGGACGCGGGATGGGGCGCTGCCCCTCTGCAGAAACGATTGCAACAGAAGAAGGAGCAGCAGGCATTCAGGAGAATCCACCTTTTGCACCTGCATATTTTGCACCTGCATATTTTGCACCTGCATACCAGGCAGGTATGGGTAGAGGATTCGGCATGGGCCGTGGGTTCGGCATGGGCCGGGGCCGCGGTTGTGGTCGTGGGTTCGGTATGGGCCGGGGAAGCGGTCGCGGTTTTGGTCGCGGATTCAACCGCAGATAACCGCTCTGAAACCATGCGTGGGAGACAACGTCTCTCAACACACACATTTTTTATAGAGACGAAATCTCTTTTATTTTTTTATTACTTTTGATGGTTATGCTCATTGGACGAGTGAAATCGCCCCATTTATGGATGCCAATGAACAGCGTTACATCGCTTAAAAAAATCTGATCCAGGCATTCAGATAAACGAACAGATCAGATTCGCAGTTTTATGTGGCCAGACAGATTCCATATGATTAACTCCAACTGTATGCCAGGTACAGATATCTATGAAATCACGCGATATGCAGGCATCCCTGATCGCTTTGATCATTGTTCTCATCGGCATCATTGGCTACCTCATCCTCTTTCCTACCATCACCTCTGCAGGCATACCCCCCGAGAAAGCGTTTCGCGCCCATGACACGCTGTACCAGGTTTCAACCATTAACGCCCTCCTCCAGAGTGTCTATGAAGGTATGGTCCCCATCTCAGAGGTCCGACACCATGGTGATCTCGCCATCGGCACCACTGACGATCTTGAAGGGGAGTTGATCGGCGTAGACGGCGAATATTATGTCATCCGCATTGATGGAATGGCATACCCGCTCGACGACACCACCACAACACCGTTTATATCTGCCACTTTTTTTGAACCGGATTTCATTATCCCGGTAAATGGCACAGCAGACATCAGGCGGTTTGAAAAAAAGCTGGAGTCCGGTCTTCCCTCTGCAAATATGGTCTACGCCATCCGCATTGACGCAACATTTGACTACATTAAAACACGGAGTGTGCCAAAACAGACCCGCCCCTACCCAAAACTCGCGGATGTCGTAGCAAAACAGTCAGTCTTTGAATTCTACAACACAACCGGCACCATTGTTGGATTCTGGTCACCGGAATTTTTGAGCGGCCTCAATGTACCAGGATACCACATTCATTTCATCAACGGTGATCGCACCGCAGGCGGTCATGTGCTGGATCTCCAAATGACCGACGGAGAGATTGCAGTGGACATCACCCCAAATCTTGCTATTGTTCTCCCCACACAGGGAGATTTTTGCCGGGTCAATCTCACAGAAGACCTGAGTTCGGCACTGGAATATGTTGAGAAGAACTAAATCCTTTTTTCCGGCTGCGTACATGATGTCGAAATCAAAAAAGCATGGTCTCTGCCTGCACCAGACAGGCGCTGCATAGCTGGTGCATACGTGGCTGGTGCATACATTCCTGTGAGTGCCGGTGACACCGAATACGGGAGGGAAAAAAATTTGTGACGAAAAACAGCGACGGATGGGGTTGGCAGGCTCAATCTGCCGTGACCTCTTCAGGCAGATGTGCCGGTGGCGGAGAAAGAATGCCCTGCCGGGTGAGTTCACCCCATGCCCTGCGGGTCACTTCTGAGCTGAACTCAAACTCAGACCGGAGATCATTGACATACGCCTTGCCCCGAATTCTCCGGTAAAAGGGGAAATCCTGCAGTAAAACCGTATATGGGCATTTGGGAGAGACATACACATATTTTGAGGTAATAAGAGAATCCTCAACAATATGCATCGCCAGATTGCCATCAGACCGGGGATCAATGAAGATGTCGATGATGACCATCATTTCTGTTTTTCCGGAATTCTGGCTTGCAGTGGCTTCCTGGAAGATGACATAATTTGGAATCGACACAACCGAGTCGCCAGGGGTTACCACCCGTGTCGCCCGCAGGCCAATATCGATGACCTCGCCATAGGTGCCGCTCACCTCAATTTTATCACCTATCTGGTAGGGCCGTTCAAAGGCGATCACGATCCCACCGATGATATCTGCAAAGATATCCTTTAGCCCAAACCCGATTGCAGCACCAAAAATACCGGAGAAGAGAACCAGTTCGGTAAGTCCGGGAGCAAAGATGGCCTTCAGGACGAAATACACTGCTGAAACATAGACAACTATTTTCAGGAGAGGGATGACCATCGTGACCGCGATGCGGTATCTGCCAGCCTTCTCAGAGATCTTTCGCAAAAGAAAAACGGCGACTTTGACGATGAGAAACGCGGCAACAAATATCAGGAGAACCGTGATAATCAGATCCAGATCCACTTCCGGGATGGCCGACGAAACCTGCGAAACGTCATCAGACAGGTTCATGATGTCCGCCATTTACCACACCATCCTGGTACGGGTCACATACCCTTTCACACAGCTGAGTGCCTCAGGTTTGATCTGGAAGAAACCCTTCTCTTCGACTACCAGGCCCTGATTTTTCAGCCGGAATATAGACTGATTCAGGTTAATCTCAGGCCCTGCGATCTCTGCCAGGTCTACCGTGTTGATGGATTCCATGGAAAGGATGATCGTCAGCAGGAATGATTCATGGATGTCCAGGTTGACCGTACAGGGAATGTCAGGAATGTCCGCCACCCGCACGGTCTTTCCGTCCAGGGACCGATTCCAAATTCGCTCTGCCACCCCATAATTGCCATCTGCAATCCTGATAATTTTGTCAAACGCTGCCTCTTTAGGATCCACCTTATGCGTCCCGTTATTCCCCGCCGCCCCTTCACGAAGGTGAGGCACAGGGAGTGATATGGTTTTTTCAGAAAAGGGCAGTGCTATCGTACGGTAATGAGTAGAAAGAATAGGCTCCTCACGGGGAGGCGCGTCATTAATAAATTCAATTTTCTCTGTATACCGCGACATGATAAGGCCCCTGAGTGTTTTACTGTCAATGCTGGGAAGCGTTATGGTGGTGGGAAAGAAGGTGTCGATATGCCGGGTGGCCCGGAGATATGACCAGGTAAAACTGTTCCACTCGGTAACAAAGAGCCGTTCTGATGTTGAGAGATGATCCAGAAAGGCATCCAGCATCGCAAACCCACCGATCTTTCGCATGGCGAGAAAATGGGAGTGCTCCATCACCACAATATCGCCACGACCGGTCATGCGTGTGAGAAAATCTTTGTTTTTTACAACAGAAAAGAAGGGAATATGGATGACGCGTTCCGGATGACGTCGTAGTATCCCCTCCATCAAAACATGCTGACCGGCAAAAGGGTCTGCAATGACTGCGATGTGAGACGGACGGGTATGGTCAAATGCATCTATCACTTTTGTGATCTGATCCCATTCATCCTCATAGAGAATCGGATACGTCGTATCTGCAGCAAAGTCCGGTTCCGTGGCCATATATATGAGATAATGGTATCGGAGACTATATCCTTATCCCATTGTCGTTGGGGAAACGGTGTACCCAGGCACGGAGACCACATGGATCATCGGTCACCCACCCGTCTGCCTTGCACGCAGCTGCCCCCTCGTAGGCTTTGGGTGAATTGAGAGTCCAGACAATAACAGACAGTCCCCTGCGATGCGCCTGTGCAGTGAAATCCTGTGTGACAACGTCTGCTCGGGGAAGAATGGCATCCGCACCGGCAGTATGTACCAAAGCGAAGGAGTCGGCACCGTCCATAGCACAGATGAGTCCTGTTTTTATGGGGGGAAGCAGCCGTTTTACCTCCCGGATACTATCGGGATGAAAAGAGACAACCCAAAAGGCATCAGGGGGATACTCACGGAGAATGTTGCATATTACCTCTTCAGAACCCGGTTCCTTGATCTCTGCGACAATTCCGCAATAGGGAAGGCAGAGACTGCATACCTCCTGCAATGTCGGAACCGGTTGCCCGTTTCCGGCATCAAGCATCCGTATCTCGCTGAGCGTCTTTTCATTGACCGGCCCGTTACCGTCAGTCGTACGATCAAGAGTGGAGTCGTGCAGTATCACCGGAATACCATCTTTCGTAAGGCGAATGTCAATCTCTACAAAATCTGCGCATTTCATCCCCTCTTTCAGCGCAGAGAAGGTATTTTCCGGGTAAACCGCCCGTGCCCCCCGGTGACCGATGATAAACATACAATCGTTTATCTCTGCATTCCGGTTATATCAACTGACCGCTGGGATGAAAACAAAAAAAGGGAGGAATGATCATGCGCATTCAAGAGGCAAATGTCTAATCTCCCTTAAATGGATTGAAACCAAAGAAAAAGGCAGTCACCATTCTACAAAACGGATATAAACACAATTACATGTTGTCCATTAGACGGGGCGTTCCCTTTCTCTTTTATACATAACCCGTTCTCAGCATACCGGACACCAGCTTTATTGCACGCATGCATGCCCTTCCTGCGTGAACAAAGAAAAAAGACAACAAAGCAACAAAAATCAGAAGCCGGCGATGACAATACCCGAGAGAACGCATCTACCTGAATGACCATAAACCACAGCACGAACAGATACTAACAAATCAAAAAAATATGCCATCGGCTCATTACGGGGGGGTTAAACACTATCCAGCTAACGATTCAGCGCCTATGCCGGATTCACCGATTGATATCCGTGAATATATCTCGGATACCTGAGCGGCAAAAAAAGAAGATTAGTATCTTCTGTATTCGGTACGCGGCCTCTGAGG
>CAZFXY010000014.1:5277-19731 GCA_964523185.1 uncultured Methanoculleus sp. | reverse complement strand
ATGCCAGTTTGAGGTCTGCAACGGTTGTATCAATCTCGTAGGGCACCTCATAGACGCCGCCCTTCAGGCTGGCTCCGTATTTATACATATACTCTGTGCAGAGTGCCTGCAGGGCAAAGGAAAGGTCCATTACTTCCACCGGGTGACCCATGGCCTTTGTTGTGGCGAGGTTCACCAGCCGCCCCTCAGCAAGCACACTGATGCGCTTTCCGTTCAAAATGTAGGTGTCGATGCTGTCTCGTTTCTCTGTTTCTTCGGCATGTTCTTCCAGCCACGGGATCTCAATCTCCACATTAAAGTGGCCAGCGTTTGCGAGAATCGCGCCGTCCTGCATCAATGGGAAGTGCTCGCCCGTGATAACAGAGGTGTTGCCGGTCGTTGTGACAAAAATCTCTCCGATGACTGCCGCCTCTTTCATCGTCATCACATGGTAGCCGTCCATATGTGCTTCAAGGGCACGGCGGGGATCCACTTCGGTGACAATAACCTTGGCACCGAGGCCATGCGCCATCCGTGCGAGACCCCGTCCACAGTAACCATATCCTGCCACCACAAACCACTTGCCGCCGATGAGGGTGTTTGTCGTGATCATGATGGAGGAAAGGGCACTCTCCCCGGTGCCGTGGATATTGTCAAAGGAGCGCTTCATTGGGGTGTCGTTTACCGCGATGACCGGAAATTCCAGGGCTCCTGCGTCTGCCATTGCCCGCAGGCGCTGGATACCGGTGGTGGTCTCCTCGCACCCGCCGATGATCGAATCGAGCAGATCCCGCCGCAGTGTGTGAATCCGGTGGATAAGATCCATCCCGTCATCAATGGTGATATTCGGGGATGCGTCCAGCACCTTGTCCATCGCCGCATAATATTCGTCTACACCACACCCGCGTTTTGCATAGCAGTGCACGCCGGGCACCCGTCCAAGTGCCCGTGCCACATCGTCCTGAGTGGAGAGCGGGTTGCATCCGGTGATATGCACCTCGGCCCCGCCGGCGGCCATCGTCTCGACAAGCACTGCGGTCTTTGCCTCCACATGGAGGGCCATGCCGACAACGGCTCCGGCAAGTGGCTGTTCTTTCTCGAATCGTTTGCGGATCTCCGCGAGGACTGGCATGTACTGCCTTGCCCATCCCATCTTGAGTTCTCCTGAGTCCATAGTCATCTTCACAATCCAGTTACTACCGTTGGTTATCGCGGTTTAAGGGACTTTTTATTCTTTTGAAATACCCGGGGTGGTGTCCGCCTGATGACTCACCCGCCGTGAACATGGATGCGGTGGGTCAGTCGCATGCGCAGGGATTCCTCTTCTGCCTATCCTGGAGGTGCCCCGGCGTCCGCATGATACAAATTTTCATAAACCCTCCGTACCCACGTTGTACTACAATGGCACTCACCAAACGTATCATTCCCTGTCTGGATCTAAAGGACGGAAGAGTTGTGAAAGGGGTAAATTTCCTGGGTCTGCGGGATGCAGGCGACCCGGTAGAATTCGCAGCCAAGTACAATGAACAGGGTGCCGATGAGGTAGTCTTTCTGGATATCAGCCCATCAGAGGAATCCCGCGGCATGATCATCGATGTAATCAAGCGTGCGGCAGGTAAGCTCACTGTGCCGCTCACGGTCGGTGGCGGTATCCGGTCGATTTCCGACATCCGGGAGATTCTCGGGGCCGGTGCTGACAAGGTCAGTATCAATACCAGTGCGGTGCAGCACCCAGAACTGATATCTGAGGCGGCAACGATATTCGGGTCGGAGTGTATCATTGCCGCAATGGATGTGCGCAAAAATCCTCTGATGCGCGAGGGTGCTACCCCCATCACCATGCCGGACGGAACGGTTGTCTGGTATGAAATAGTCATCTCAGGCGGCAACCACCCAACAGGCATCGACGCGGTGGAATGGGCACAGGAGGTTGAACGCCGTGGTGCAGGTGAGATTCTTTTGACGTCCATAGAAACGGACGGGGTAAAACAGGGGTTCGATGTAGCGGTGACGGCGGCCGTGGCCGATGCCGTCAGTATTCCGGTGATCGCAAGCGGCGGTGTCGGAACGCTTGAACACTTCTATGACGGATTTGTGGTGGGTCATGCCGACGCCTGCCTTGCTGCAAGTGTCTTTCACTTTGGTGAAATGTCCGTAAAAGAGGTAAAAGAGTATCTCAGAGGCCGGGGCGTTTCTGTACGCATCTGAGATCAAATTCCATTGCACAAACGGATGTATCCAGTTCAAAGGCCCGGATGACATCCGGAGTTAATTCTCCGAAAATCCCCCTTTTTTTGCCGTCTACAATGATATCCGCCCGGCGTCCGGGGATGAATGCGGGGTCTTCTGACTCTCTGACCTCGTATGCAAT
Organism: uncultured Methanoculleus sp.; assembly: GCA_964523185.1. Classification (GTDB taxonomy): domain Archaea; phylum Halobacteriota; class Methanomicrobia; order Methanomicrobiales; family Methanomicrobiaceae; genus Methanogenium. The sequence continues at coordinate 17,381 of CAZFXY010000014.1, read as the reverse complement.
GTGCATCTCCCGCATCAGGGCATCTGCACTGGCATAAATTTCTGAGAAGTCTGCAACTGAGTGGATACTCACCGCGGCAACCTTCTGGAAGGTCTCTTTTTCCTCTACACAGTCGCCGATGGCAAAGAGGCGCTGCGGCAGCTCACGGTGATGGTTCATCTGGAGCGTCTCAACGAGCATTGGAAGAATATCGGTGCGCATGACGGTCTGCTCCTCTGAGATTGGGTGCTGGAGTCTCAGCACCCTGGGATTTGGGTCACGTTGCATCGCGGTGTAGAGCACCCGTTCATTTGTGAGTGTGAAGGGCATCATCTCCAAAAATCCGAGTCCCGCGAGAATTTCACGCACCCCGTCTAAGAGCACCACTACCGGGTGAGGTTTTCCTATGGTGAATGACTCGGGCAGGACGGCGTCAAAGTTCTCGTACCCGTAGGAGATCGCCACATCCTCAAAGATATCCCAGTCATGCATGATGTCGGCCCGATAGCAGGGCACGGTGACACGCACCTCTGTTTCCCCCACTGGTTCGGCCCCAAACCGCATGTTCCTGAGATGAATAGCCATCTCCTCTGCAGTCAAACTGATGCCTAAGAGGCGGCAGCACTCGTCAACACTGACGGTGCGGATGGAGGGTGCGAGGGAGGGCATCGGTGCCCCTTCCACATCAACACTCTCGATAATGGCACCGGCATCCGCAAGGGCGGTGCAGATATTATTGACCGCGGTCATCACGGCCTTTCCATCAGTTCCTGTGCAGTCCAGCAGGATATTTTTCGTTGCCGTGGTCACCTTTGTGCGCTCACCGTTGATTATTGGCGGGAAGGAGAGGACATTGTTTTCTGCGTCTGTGATAAGGGGGAACCGTTCATAGTCCCGGACGAGGTGGGCATAGTCCACGCCCTTCGGGTGGCGGTCGAGGATCTCCTCCATTGTCATCTCCTCCTCAAAGTCGAGGGGGACAAAGGCGCGGTCACGCGGGGCTGCCTGGTAGTAAAACGGCGGGGTGACGGTGTCCAGGTCATGCACACCGATTGCCACCTTGCCGCGACCCCTGCCGATTGCCCAGTGCAGCGCTTCCTGCAGGCCCATGAGGCTCTCGATTGCATCTTCGGTGAGCGAGACATTGCGGATAACAGCAGACCCGAGGAAAGGCCGTATCTCTGCAAGGCCGGGGTCAATGCGGAAGCTGATGCCGGAAGGGGTGACAGGATATTCATTGATGCCTGATTCCAGTCCCAAAAACCCCTGCATTGCCCGCGCGACACCTTCGGTGGAGAAGAGGTCAGGTCGGTCAGGAAAGAACTCCACATCGATATGATTCTCTTCGATACGTTCAATGTCGGCACCGATCATCGGCATCCGGTTGATGATGGTCTCACGGTCTGTGCCGGTCAGTCTCTCCAGATACTCATACGGCAGTCTGATGATTGGCATTAGTCTCTCCCTCCCTGCATTATGGGTGTGTCACGTATCCATTCCACATCACTGCGGTAAAGCTGGCGCAGGTCACGCAGACCCATCTTCAGCATCGCAACACGGGAAACGCCGAGCCCCCACGCCAGCACCGGATATTTCACACCCCATGGGTCGGTGACCTCTTCGCGGAAGATACCCGCTCCGCCGAGTTCAACCCATCCAAGGCCGTCCACATAGACTTCGGGTTCAACCGAGGGTTCGGTGTATGGGAAATAGGCCGGGCGGAAGCGGACGTTCTCAAATCCCATTCTTCCATAAAACTCCTTTAAAAAACCCATGAGATGACGGAAGGAAACCCCTTCGTCCATCACAATACCCTCCAGCTGTTCGAACTCCGGGGTATGGGTGGGATCAATCGCTTCACGCCGGTAGACTCTCCCGATGCAGAAGGCCTTCACCGGTTCTGCGGGATGATCCTTTAGATACTGGATGGAAAGGCCGGTGGTGTGCGTCCGCAGCACATTGATCTGTGCCTTGGCAGGATCCCAGGTGCCGCCCCATCCGGCAGACGAGGTAGCACCGCCAAATTCATGTGCGTTACGGACTGCTTCCCAGTTCTTTGGCAGCGGTGTGGTACCGTCCAGAAAGAAGGTGTCCTGCATTTCGCGTGCGGGATGATCCTGCGGCTGAAAGAGTGCGTCAAAGTTCCAGAATGAACTCTGCACCACACCCCCGTACATCTCGGTAAATCCCATCTCCAAGAGCACGCTGCGCATCTCATTGATGAGACGCTGGTAGGGATGAATTTTGCCGGGGATGTTACGTTTTGGCAGTTTGTTTACGCTGTAACGTCGGAGGTTCAGACTCTTCCAATCTTTGGAGAGGATCTGTTCACGGGTGAGGGTACCCGCCTCTTCCCTGAGATCAAGACCTGCTTCGACAAGGGTTTTTCCGGTTTCGGTGATGGAAACGGTATAGGAGATGGTCTCCGCCTCTTCTGCAAGGCCGCGCTTCACGAGTTCAAGGATGCCTTCTCTGCTTGCGGCGGGATCGCGGAGAGCGATTTCATCTGCACCTTCCGGTGCATCGCCGGTCTTTATGACCTGTCCTTTCTCGATGGTGACCCATCCTTTTTTCTTCATCCAGCCGATGGCAATGCGGGCGAGCGGATGTGCCTGCATGTCTTTCATGCTGATTTCATCCTGGAATGAGACGTAGACCTGCCGTTCGGGCAGGCCAGGGGTGACATATTGTTGCCCTTCGGGGGTGAGAAAGTAGCTGACCGTGACGGTCCGGTCGAGAATGGCAATACCCTTTTCTGCACAAAGGTGGGCAAACTGAATCACCGCTGCTGCGGTTGTGTTTAGTTCGCCGGCAATTTCCTCTGGTGTGGCCTCTTTTATTGTGTGTAAGGCCACCATCAACCGTTTTTCATTGTATGTCAGTTCCGCCATTATCTCTCATCCACCTTGTGTGCTGCTTCATCCATCCGCTCAGTGAAATCTGCCAGGAATTCTTTGACCCGTTCGTAGGTTGCCTTTTTGCAGGTGCCGCACATCAGTTCCCCTGCCCGGCAGGCCCGGCACATTTCCGTGAGTTCGTTGTCATCCTCTACCATATGGAAGAGATTGAGGAGATAAACCGAGCACTTTTCCGGTTCACCACCGAGGCGTTTTTGTTCATCAAGGGTCATCCGGCCGCCGGTGATGGCGCCCATGATCTTCTTTTTGACGGCCTTTTCTGTGTCATAGAACCCGATAAAACTCTCGGGGACACTGGACGACATCTTGCCGCCCTGCAGGCCCTGCATGAAGTAGTGGTACGTGGCAGACGGAGTGTAGAACCCATACCCGCCGAATTCAATCTCAATAGTTCGTACCGCTGCATCCACATCAGCGAGACTGCAGCCTTTGATGTCCACATGGGCCTCGTACTTCTTTGAACCGGGGAATGCTGCGTACACGGCGGCCAGTGCTCCTTCGGGTGCATTTTTGGAACGGACACTTACATACCCCTCCCGCATCTCGACCACAAAAAAGCGGAGCTTGTGTGCGACGTCACGGGTGAGACGGATGTGGGGGTCCTGATCAATGCCCACCGGGACGATGGTGGGTGCGGGGCCGGCGTCTATCTGGGGGAACAGGATGTCTGCGACCTGTGTTGCAACACTCATTGCATGTGCAAGGGCGGTCTCCTGCCCGAATCCGTATATCGCCTGTAGATCAGAGAAGTTCATCTTTATTGCCGCTTCAAAGGCGAGGTCCTTGAGGCGGTTATTGGTGCTCTGGTAGTAGGTGTCTCCCTCATATCCCAGTGCATAGAGGCAGGTGAGGTATTCCCTGCCGTATTCATTGCATTTGTCCCATGAGATATTGCGCACGGCATGTGCCTCACGGTCAGCGACTGCCACATATCCGTTTCCTCCCTGCTGCACATGCCAGACCACCTCCTTCATCACCATCAGGTGACCGAGGTGGGGATGCCCGGACGGCATAAACCCGGTCATCACATGAAAGGGGGTGCCCTTGTTCATGGCATTAACGATGGGGCGGTAGTCACGATGCCCGATCACGATACCCCGGCGCAGAAATGCCGGTGGATTCTTTATTTCCGAAAGCACAGGCTCAATCGGTTCGATTCCAAACTCTGTAAAGAGTTTATCCGTGTCGATGGACTGGTTTGCAGACCATGGGTTGATCTCCGACTGCATAGAAACAGATCACTCACAATTTAATTCGGGCAAATTCAATGAATTCAATACCATTTTGTTCGGCACATGCAAAAAGCATCTTCTTGCGCACACTGTGTGCCAACCTGACCGAACGTGAGATCACGCTCATGGGGAGGGACGCATCAGGGGGGAGGGCGTGGACGAGGAGTTCAGAGTGCTTTTTCTCTCCGGAGTAAACTCGGAAATGGTGGCCGAATTTATACGCGGTACGGGGTGTGTGTCCGCGGGTGCGCAGGTATGCATACACCTGAGACTTCTCTTCCCATTCTGCGTCTTCTAAGGGTATGTCCTGCCGAATGGATGCCTCGGTATCTTGTCCTGCGATGGTGAGGTGTCCTCCGTCAAGCAGGTACAGGGTCTCCATCGGAGAGAGCATCAGCCGGGTATCGTCAAGTTTTGTGCCAAACCACGACTCTTCAGGAAATGATGCGGTGTCTGGGGTGATGACGGAATTTCCGGCACGGATGGCGCTTAACGGAGAAATTTCCGGTGCCGGGCCCGCTTCTTTCAGAGATTCGGTCTTGACATCATAGTACGTGAGTTCGTCCTCGTCATCGACAGCGGCAAGCACAAACTGTTTGCGCATATGCGACGCTGAGGCCACTTCTCCCGCAAGTTCACGGAAAACAATGAGATCACGTTCAGAGAGCACACGGATGAGGTAGTTTGTCCTCCCGGTTCCGGGTCTCTCTCCGCGCCGGAATACCCGGAAGTCGTGGGGGCCGGGCAGAATAACATATCCGCGTTCCCGCATGTCCCGATATACCAGAAATCGCCGCATAAATCCGGGCAGGGATGAGAATTCTGTTATCAATGATTCAAAAGTCTCACCGGTCACGGTGATCTTCGTTTTTAACACCAGATACAGGGCCTCTTCTGCCGAGAGGATGAGCCCGTCGTCTGTCTTCCGGCCATATCCGCTCTGGTCATACAGTATATGTCCGTCTATTCCGAGCACCACGGTGGTGCCGTCCCGTATCGCCTTCACTGTCATTAAAATTGGGGATGTGATCTTAAAAACAGTTGGGCAGAGGAGCACACCGATGTATGGTATATTTGTGCATCATTCCTATCTCTATTTTTTTCTCTGCTATTCTCCGGCCAACTTTCGGACGCAGGCAATGTTACCGTAGTCGTCTCTGCGTTCGTCTACCGGTGTTTCGCAGATGAACGGAAGATCGTGCAGCGCCGGATGGGTGACCACCGATTGGATGCCTTCCTCACCGATAGTCCCAAGCCCGATGTGTTCATGGCGGTCACGCCGCCCACCGAGTTCCGTGGTGGTGTCATTGAGATGGATGATTTTGAGGCGGGAGAGACCGATTATTGAGTCAAAGTCCTTGATTACCGCATCTGTGGCATCTGCTGTTCTGAGATCATATCCTGCTGAAAAGGCATGACAGGTGTCAAAACAAACGCCAGCAGACCCCTGTCGTTCGACTCCCTCCAGGATGTCAGCGATCTCTTCAAACGTGGTGCCGATGCTGTTTTTCGTCCCTGCGGTATTTTCGAGGAGCATGGTCACTGCTCCTTCAGAGACATCTACCCCTCTGCCAATCGCCGTGATTGCCCGCTCCCGTGCCTTACCGATGTCGCTTCCCAGGCTGCTGCCCAGATGGGTGACCAGATAGGGAATACCCAGCATCCGGCAGCGCTCCACTTCTCTTTCTATCGTTGTAACCGTCTTTTCCCAGATGTCTGCCCGGGGTGTTGCGGGGTTGGGGAGATAGGGCATGTGGGCGACAACGGGAGCAATACTGCTCTCTGCTACGGCCAGTCGGAAGGCGCCGGCATCCTCCTCTGTCAGTGGTTTTGTCTTCCAGCCGCGGGGGTTTGAGGTAAATATCTGGAAGGTGGTGCAGGTGCGCTCCTTTGCACGTGATACGGCCTGTGCAAGCGATCCGGCGATGGAAACATGGCATCCGATTGAGATCATGACGGTATGGAATGGATCTGTATCCGTTGGGTAAAAAAGGTGGCATTCCGGTTGGGGGAATGCTGCCGGACAAATGCTGCCGGACAAATGCTGCCGGACAAATGCTGCCGGACGAGCGTTGCTGGATGGATGGATGGATGGATGGATGATAATACGGTCAAAAATGGTTTTGGCGGTTTATTCCGTCAATCGGGCGAGCGCAGCGATGATCGCGGCACCCGCCTCTGCGGTAGTTGCTGTTCCGCCCCTATCCTGCGTGGTGATGCCGGCCTCGGCGGCCCGCTGGATGGCCTCTTCTATTCGGGCTGCCCCGGATGTATCTCCCCGATGGGCAAGCAGCATCGCTGCTGACCGGACAGCAGCGACCGGGTTTGCGATGCCCTGTCCGGCGATATCAGGAGCACTCCCGTGCACCGGTTCAAAGAGTGCATGCCGGTCACCGATGTTTGCGCTGGGGAGCATCCCGAGTCCTCCTACCAGATATGCGGCTGCATCAGAGAGAATATCGCCGAAGATGTTCGTGGTGACAATGACGTCATAGCGGTTTGGGTGCATGAGGACATCAAGGGTCAGGGCGTCGATGAAAGCGGTGGTGTAGGGGACGCCCTCCTCCTCTGCTGTCCGGATGCAGATGTCCCGAAAGAAGACGTCCGATTTGATGACATTTGCCTTGTTCCCGATGGTCAGGTGGTTTTTTCGTTCTCGTGCAATCCGGCATGCTGCCCGTGCAATCCGTTCGCTTCCCTTCCGGGTGATGACCCGCAGGGTGCAGGCCCGGTCTTCCTCCTGCCATTCAATGCCGGAGTAGAGCCCTTCGGTGTTCTCCCGCACGATCATGATATCCACTCCGCTTCCCTGTACCGGGCGGAGATTGGCATACAGATCCAGCTCCTTTCGAATTTGCAGGACAACACTGCGGTAATCGGCTGCAGGCGGGGTGGTCACCGCCCCAAAGAGAATCCCGTCTGCGTCACGCAGGAGGGCGATGTCTGCTGCGGTGCACGCCTCCCCGGTCTTTATCCATTTTCCATAACCAATCTCCACGGGATAGTACTCATACTCCGGGTGGAGGAGGGCAAGAACGTCCTGTGCCACCGGGATGACCTCCTGCCCGATACCGTCCCCCTCAACAACTGCAATCGCGGTCATTTATTTTGTGCCTCTGTTGTCGTATTCTTCTGTTCCTTTCTCTTCTTTTCCCAACCCTCACAGACGGCAAAGACCGTTTCTGCGATGGTTCGGGGGGTTGCCCCCCAGTGGACAACAGCACCATAATAGCCTGCATGGTCACCCGTGCCGGTCCGTTCCGACCGGCAGCAGCGGGCAATGAATGGCTCCTCTGCCACCTGATTTGCGGGGCATATGTCGATAACGGAGAATGCTGCTTCGTCTCCATAGCATTCAGCCAGCACCTGGCGTGCTGTCAGACAGCCTGCCACAGTCTCATCGCCCCGCAGACGGTCGTTGTCAATTGTCCGTGAGAAACCTGCCGCCCGGCAGGGATAGACCTCTGCGTCTGTCTTCCGGATGTCTGCGATATGGTAGCAGAACGCTATGCCGCATTCCCCAAAAAGACCGGTCTGTTCAAGGTCACGGATGATGTGGGCAAGATTCGGGCGGGGTGGTTCTGCATCATAGACATGAATGGTGAGAAGTTCCTTCTCAGACGGGCCACAGATAAATGTCCGATGCTCATCAAGGCCGGTAAATATGGTGCAGCGTTTCCCGGTATTCTGTGCCCGTTGGACGAGGTCGGTACGATCGTGGAGGTTTACCTTTTCCGGGTACATGCAGACATCTGCAACACCTGCCAGCAGGCGAAAGGATTGGATCTCCCTGAGCATCGTATTTCCCCCTTTTAGGTTCACCTCCAGCACTTCGTATCCGGTGCCGGTGTAATGGATAAGATAGCGTGAAAGGAAGTAGACCTTATCTCCGGCAGGTTTCCCTTCAGCATACCCGACAATTTTGCACTCTTTCGGGAAAATCATCGGTTTCTCCAGTATGAAACAAGCCCGCCTGCAGAAAGAATCTCCTGCATTCTTTCAGAAAGGGGGCGAATAGGGTAGCGCATGCCATTTACCTCTGCCCACCCCTCTTCCAGAGATATGGTGACCGTGCTGGCATCGCCGCAGACGAGGCCATCGCACTCGATCACCGGGAGGCCCACATTAATTGCATTCCGAAAGAAGATCCGGGCAAACGAGGGGGCAATGACAGCAACAACACCCGCCTCCCGTATCGCGACCGGCGCCTGTTCGCGGGATGATCCGCATCCCATATTATTCCCGGCGACGATGATGGCGCCTTTCAGTCGGGGGGCAAGTGAGGGGTCGAGGTCTTCAAAGACATGTTCGGCCCAGACCGAGGTGTCTTTTGTCCTGAGGTAGCGACCGGCGATCACGAGATCGGTGTTGATGTCTGCTCCGATGCAGATGGCAAGGCCTGAAATGGTCATATGGCGCCCTCCGGTGAGGTTATTTCACCTTTCAGCGCACTTGCGGCAGCCGTCGCCACCGACCCGAGGAAATACTCTGCCCCGACACCCATCCGGTTTTTGAAGTTGCGGTTGGCAGTCGAGAGGGCGGTTTCCCCTTCCCCAAGGACGCCCATATGCATCCCGAGACAGGGGCCACAGCCTGGCGGGCCGACCACGCACCCGGCAGCGATGATGTCTCTAAGGACATCGGTCTCGGCTGCCTGCTGCATGATAGCGCGGGATGCCGGGACAACGATGGTGCGGCATGCGACCTCTTTTCCGCGGACAATATGGGCGAAACGTTCCAGATCCTCATACCGGCCGTTTGTACAGGTGCCGACAAAGACCTGATCCAGCGGGGTGCCGGCATACGCTGTCACCGGTGCCACTGTATCTACCCGGTGCGGGACTGAGAGGACCGGTTCTGCGTCGGCAAGGTCGATGGAGAGTTCACGGCAAAAGGTGCCCTCTTCAGGTGTCTGCGGCTGTATACTGTGGCCGTACTGGGCGAGGTATTGCTGTGTTGTTTTATCCGCATAGAAGAGGCCGGTCTTTGCACCGCACTCCACTGCCATGTTGCAGAGCGTGAGTCGGCCTGCCATTGACAGAGCAGTGGCGCCGTCTCCGGTGTATTCCAGCGCACGGTAGGTGCCCCCGTCCATGCCAATTATGCCGGTGACGGTCAGGACAATGTCTTTTGCCTCGCACCATGTCGGCAGGCATCCGGTGAGGGTGACTGATATCGTCTCCGGGACGCGGAACCACGTGCTCCCCTCCGCCCAGATGGCCGCCATATCGGTTGCTCCCACACCGGTGGAGAAGGCCCCGAAGGCACCCGTCGTGCAGGAGTGGGAGTCGGCCCCTACGACCACCTCACCGGGCAGCACCCGGCCTTCGCTCATCAGCTGGTGGCAGATGCCGCCACCGATGTCCGTGAGGGAAAATCCTTTTTCGGCAGCAAATATCCTGAGCTCATGCTGGAGTGTGGCCGTCTGTGAGGTGTTTGCCGGGGTGATGTGATCGTAGATGATGGAGACGGTTTCCGGCCGGGCCGGTTTCGGGTCTCCCATCTGTCGGTATGCCTCCCTTGCAAGCACGCCGGTGCCGTCGTGGGCAAAGGCCCGATCCACCACCCGGTCTACATAGGTGCCGGCAGTTCCGCCGAGGATGCGCTCAGACAGGGTGCTCATGCAGTTCCCCGGTTCTGTGCCTCACGCAGCAGTGCCATAAAGACGTCATCAGTGACCCCGCATTTTCCTTCCGAGATGTCCTTGACACGGCAGAGTACCCAGCGCACCTGTTCCGGCGAGAGTGCAAATCCTTTTGAGGTGATCACGTGTTCAATAGCCTTTTTTCCAGTGTGTTTGCCAAGGATATACTGGCGTTCTCTGCCTACCATCCCGGGACGGAGATATTCGTAGGTCTCCGGATCTTCAAGCATCGCTGCGATATGAATGCCGCTTTCGTGGGAAAAGGCATTTTTACCCACCACCGGTTTTGTGTCCATCATCGTAATGCCACTGAATTTTTCAACCATCCGGGAGAGTTCAGGGATACGGGTGAGGTCATAGCGTTCCACGCCTCCTTTCAGGCGGAGGAGGGCAAGCACCTCTTCGAGCCGGGCGTTCCCCGTCCGTTCGCCGATACCGTTTACCGTGGTGTGCAGCTGAAATGCGCCGTATTCTGCTGCGGTGATTGTATTTGCCGTGGCACACCCGAGGTCGTTATGGCAGTGGATAGCGAGCTTATTCGAAATTTTACTGCCGGTGTGCTCCATAAACTGCATCATCTCAACCGGTGTCAGGCACCCGAGGGTGTCGGCAAATCCCGAATACTCTGCACCATGCGCCGCTCCTGCCGCGTACATCTTTTGCAGAAAGGCCGGGTCTGTGCGGGAGGCGTCCTCTGCGGCGAACCGGACCTGAATCCCGTGATCATGCGCATAGTCGACCATCCCGAGGGCCCGCTCCAGCATCTCATCGGCTGAACAGCGGTATTTTATTCTCAGATGCAGCTCAGAGGTTGCAAAGAAGATGCTCACGAGCTCTACCCCGCAATCGATGGCCGCATCGATATCACTCTGAACCGCACGTGCCAGACAGCAGATACGGGCGTTTAACCCCATTTTGCAGATTTTCTGTACGCACTGGTGCTCATTCTCAGATACGACCGGAAATCCGGCCTCGATAACCTCTACCCCTGTTTCATCCAGCAGTGAGGCGATTGCCATCTTTTCTTCACAGGTGAATGACACGCCGGGTGTCTGTTCACCGTCACGAAGGGTTACATCACAGATTTCAACATTCCACGGTTTCATGTTTCTCTCCCCCGGGACACCGGCCCCGGATAATCACGCATTTCAGTGTATCTTCCCGCACCAGTGCGGCACGGATGGCCTCAGTGTCAGCGGCATTCACAACAATCGGTGCAGCCCAGGTGATGTAGGGCAGAATGTCGGGTGCAACCTGTTTTCCGGTCATACCCAGTACACTGTTTTCGACGATTATCACAAGGACTGACAGTCTTTTCTCCCGGATGTCTGCAAGGGCGCTCAGCCCTGAGTGCATCAGTGCATAGTCCCCCATTAATGCCACCCCGGTGCTTGTTGCCGCCACTGCAGGTGCTGAACCAAGCCCGTATCCGACACTACCTACCTCCCAGGGTGGGTTTTTGGCGAGGAGACCGCACCCGATGTCCAGCACAGGATGCAGCTTTTTTTCCCGCATCACCTGCAGAAGGGGGATGTATGGGCATCCCCTGCAGAAGGTGCGGGCAAACCCACGTGACTTCATCGTCTCGGGGGCGCCTACCGGAGGGATAACCGTTGAACAGGACGGTACCGAGCCCTGATGCGGGGGGTAGATCAGGGCAGGGACGGGATGCTTCTGTGCCCACTTCACCATTTCTCTTTTTTGTATCTCTGCTGCTTCTGCCCGCCCCCGCATGGTGAGTGAGGAATCTGCCTGTTTGCCTGTCCGGTTAACCCGTGCCGGCGGGGTGCCAACCGTTCTTGCCCCGAGGATGGGGGGTGTCACCCGCACCAGGGCGATGCGGGAGAATTGTTCAGAGACCTGGAATGCTGCTTCTGCTACGGAAGCGAGTTCGTCTGCTGCCGGGGCGAACACGGGTACTTCCGCAACTCTTCCGATGCACCGTGAGTCCTGCGCATTCTGTGACCCGGCGACCTCTGTGTCATCCCCCACGACAACGACCAGTCCTGCAGACAGTCCCTGCACGGCGGCGTTCATCAGGGGGTCCATGCAGGCGTTCAGGCCAACGTTTTTCACAATAACACAGGCCCGGCGTCCGGAGACGGCGTCTCCGAGTGCATACTCGAGGGCCACCTTCTCGTTTACTGTGCAGATTGCACCGCAGGCCTCCCCAAGAGAGGTCACGGGGTATCCCGGTACCGTGTAGATACGGTCTGCTGCTGCCAGGAGTGCGACACTGAGGCATGCCTCTCCGGTGTCGTTGTGATGCGGGTTGTGGTTGTGGTTGTGGTTGTGGTTGTGGTTGTGGTTGTGGTTGTGGTTGTGGTTGTG
>CAZFXY010000014.1:0-5177 GCA_964523185.1 uncultured Methanoculleus sp. | reverse complement strand
GTTGATTAGATCCTTTCCTGCCACGAGGTCACATCCGCTGCAGAGGGTGCACATCGTTTTTGCCTGTGTGGGGTCAAGATTGGCTTTTTTTAGCTCTTTGGCCGAAAATTCCGCCATCCTGAGGATGCGATCCGCAGTGGGTCGGAAGAGTTCAGGCAGGCCGGGTGCGGGGTTCAGGGGGCGAATCACCGGTATCACACCGATGCCTGTCAGGTGGCGGATGCATCCCTCCATCTCGGCATCTGTCTCTCCCAGGCCGAGGATCACATTAGAGAAGACCCGGTTTCTGCCGAACACAACGACTGACTCCTGCAATATCGTCCAGATGCCTTCATAGTCCATCCCGGGGCACATCTTTCGGAAGAGGGCCGGTGTCGCCGCCTCGATATTGAACTTCACTTCACTGGCCCCGGCGTCTTTGAGCCGCCGGGGGGTGTTCGGCAGGGGATAAATAGAAACACCCACCGGAATGCCAAAGTCTGCCACTGCACGCACCACGGCAATGGCCCGTTCTTCGTCTTCCTCAACAGAACCAATGACTCCGCTGGTGAGGGATATTGCATCTATCTCATCTGCTACTGCTGCAATCATGGCCGTGACCTCCTCTGGTGTCTTGATGTGCCCTGCGAGAGTGGGCACTGCACAATAACGGCAGGAGAAGATGCATCCCTCTGAGAGGGTGATATATGCCTGCCGGGGACAGTGGTATACGGCTTCTTCAATGCATCCGGCCACGTCAATCCCCGGTCCGGTAAGGCGGGCGATACCGTCTGCATCCGCGGTCAGGGTCAAAGGCGAATCTTCAGTGATACTAAGTCGGATACGGCCATGAGATGTGCTAAAAAAGACGGAACCGCTGCCGCCTGCCCCAGGGCCTGCGGTAGATTGTTCCGGGCGGAACCGGTAGGCCCCGACAGGGCGGACGGTTCCATATGCGAGAATACGGGATTTCAGATCTCCCCAGTGCATATAGACAATGCCTCTTTATACCGGGTAGCAAATGGGATGGCCGCTGCAGCACCGATGACACCCCGCCCGTTCAGGCGGATTTCGATATGCTCACGAATTGCATTCATGTCGTCCCGGGTGATCTCACCACGTTTCACCTTCCATCCATATTCCATGAGGGAGTCCGGGGAAAAACCGCGGAATACGGCCATGCCCGTCTCATCCGAAAGGGTATATTTTCGGAGCAGGGCCTCAAATGCTGTCACCAGCCGCTCAGGTTCGGTAGTGGCGAATTCGCATGCCACACCCACGCAGTTTTTGGTTCGGTACGGTACTGGAAAGAGCTGGACAATGGTATGGGAAAGATACCGTGTCTCCGGGGTCTGCACCGCATCAGCAATGTTATGGGCAAGCGTCCAGGTGGCCCCCTCCTCCGGGGTATCCGTGTCATCCACGCCGATGATGACACGTTCTCGCCGGGGAAGCCAGATTTGAGCACCCGCCTCACGCCCGCCACCGCAGGGATCGCTTGTTGAGCGTATGACGCCCGCTGCTGCGGTCCGGCATACTGTGGCTCCTACTCCCCCTCCGCCCATACCGCGATAGGTGATGCCGATCTCATTTTCTGTGACTTCAACTCCGGCAATACCTGCCGGGAAGTAGGAACCTTCAAGAGCGAGGTTTACCGCTCCTGCAGAGAGCAGGAACCGCTGAGTGTTGCCGACCATGCGAACCGACTGCACCAGAGGGCTCCTCTGGTAATTATGGCCCGCCCACATCGCCCCACCGATGCATGCAAATTCTTCAATCAGTTCAACGATGGTGCCATCAGCATTTGCGACTGCGCAGATCTCCGGATACCGGATGGAATAGGGGTCAGAGATGTTCTCCATAGAGTCCTGCCGCTTCAATTCCTTTGTTTGCCCAGAGCACTGCACCAAGTGCACCGATCCGTCCCTTTCCGGCGCAGGTGTCGATATAGGTGATTCCCAGTCGTGCAGCCTCTGCTTCGCACTCCTTCTGGTTTAGGATCTCGGTCTTTACCTTTTTCAGGTATGGCGATTCCTCTGGAAGGCCGATGCCCCGGTAGACGGCAATGCCGGTGTCATCGCTGACAGTATTCCCCTGAATAAAGTCTCGTACATACACAAGCAATTCATCGATCTTATCCGGCCGCACCGCAAAGTTCAGGGCTGAACCAACACAGTTGGTCGTCTTGTATGGCACCCTTGGGTTCAACTGGATGAGACGCATATTCAGGTACTCTGCGCCTTCTACCCGGCATGCCTCGGCACACTGGCTTGCGAGCACCCAAGTTGCCCCCTCATCTTTGGTATCTGTATCATCGATGCCGATGGTGACCTTTTCATACCGGGGGGTAATAATCCGTGACCGGTTGATGCGGGCACCACCCACTTTGAGATCATCTGCGGAATCATATTCTGTCCGGATTACTCCGGGTGCCTGCGGGAGGCATGCCGCTACACCAACACCGGCACCGGCGATGCCTGCCCAGGATGTGATCACTTCGTCTCCGCGTATCTCCACACCCTCGAGTGCCTGGCCGCCCAGTTCTTTGTCAGCAGGGCCGAAACGGCCAGGGTAATGCCCGATTTTTGCCTGCATGGTCATTGATGCGCCTTCAACCGTGATGCCGGTAATAGCGCCGCCGGCACGTTTTCGGTTCATTACATCCCATTCAATGGAGCCACGGCACCGGCACTCTTCCAGAATTTCTGCCCGTCCCGCCTCTTCATCCACCATCACCAGCAGGCGCTGGGAAAAAAGGCGTCCGAATCGTTTCTGTATCTCGTCAGGTGTGAATACTTCCATAATTGGTTGTCACCGAAATTTTCGTTAACAAGGTTATGGGCAACAATGATATTTAAGGAATGGGTAGTGGTGTGTCGATCAAAAAAGGGGTTTAGAGGATTTCATAGAGCGGGAACTTGTATGGGCCAAGGGTGCCGCCAAAGTTTCCTGAGGTGATCCGTTTGATGCCGGGTATTTTTACTGCTGCCTCAACGCCTGCCTTAGTGGCTGCCTTGATGGCCCCCTCATCGACACCGTCAATCACAATCTCATAGATGCAGGTGACGCCTTCAGGCACCTTGGTGTCCGGCACCTGTTCACGGATGCTTGGGCAGTACTTTTCATTGGTGGTTGCTACCATGAACTTGTATGCCTTTGAACCGACCTTTGAACCGGATGCAACTATGGGAAATGAGGTGATCGAGCCGGGGACCGTCATAATCGCGTCAACCGCTGCCTCTGCTGCCATGAGGGCCGCGGGCAGATTTTCTCCCATAATAAAGAAGTTGCCGCCTGCGATACCCTTCACGATACCGAACTCTTCCTCGCCGATGTACTCGCCGTTCATGATGGGGATGGCCCAGCACTGGCGTCCGCCTACTTCCACTTTGTGCTCAAATTTGTCGCCGAAGAAGTGAAGTTTGACATCGATGCGTTCCTCTGCCTCAGGCATCCCGTCAAAGACTGCGGTGGTGGGCGAGGTGAGGACACACTCTGCAAGGCGTTCAACAACCTGCTCTTTCAGTTTTTTCTTACCGCCGGCAAAGAGCATGATGGCAACGCCAGGCCGTCCATCCGGTGTCTCTCCGGGAGAGAGAATACGCTCGATGCCTGCCTCGCAGGGACATCCGATGGCCGATGTCGCAAATCCAGTGGCCTCGGTTGCTGCATTCATCGCCCATTTCTCATTGATTGCGGTGATAATGACACGACATGCCCAGTTAGGGAATGCCTCTGCATACTCATCTTCGATAAAAACGCCGTTTAATTCCATTATTAAACCTCTCGATACCAATCAGATATGTGGTGCACCTTCTTACTATAATCTTTCTTTTTCGCAATTATGCCTGACCAGGGGATGGGCTGACCGAGGGGTGCGATATGATGGCAGGTGCTGTTTATATTTCAATATCTCGGATTGACTGACAAAAAGGGTGAATATAGGGCGTTATTCTTCTCCACCATGAAAACCAGATCTGCTCAGGAATACCCTCAGTTGAAACAGCCCAACTGACAGTCCCTTATTTTGATCCGGGGGTTCTGTTTGTTGCAGTAGCGGGCGATCTCTGTCTTTGGTATGTGATATTTCTCAGAGATTTCAAACGCCTGTGGGCAGGTAATCTCGTTTTCAATACCTAACTCTTCGAATATTTTTGCCAAGTCTTCTGTAGTCATAGTACCATATGGTGGTCTTTCATTGAAATTAGGTTTCCTGTTTGGGAATGTCAGCGTGCGCATGCCTTCATTTTTCAATCTGAAGAGGAATTTTGAAACCGATATGTCTGCTCAAAATACGGGGAATAATGGGGGATTTCTTCGGTTAAAAGGTGAATTTCATGGTGAAAGGTGAGTTGTCTTTTTTGCATGGTGCGATAATATTCCCTTAGACGCTAACGATTGTTGTCGGTGGGAGAGTATCATAAAATTAATGAATTAATGTTGATATAGGGCCGATGTAGACTAATGTTGACAGAATCTATGGATTTTCCTGCGTTTTTTTGGGAAAAGGTAACTTCAATACATTTATGTATTCTTTTCAACAACTTTCCTGTAATCGATTTGATCGATACTGGTGCGTGAAATCATGGCATTTGCATTGCATATTAACATGGAGCGGTGTACCGGTTGTAACGACTGCGTGGTTGCATGTCCCGTCAATGCGCTGGAGCTAAATACAATGGATCCGGTGACCGACGATAAGATATACAAAGTGAAGAACGGCAGGGCCGTTGTTCTCGACGTAAATCAAGAACTCTGCGCCGGGTGCGGCGTATGTGTTCAGGCATGCCCATTTGATGTTATACGGCTGGTTGGACCGTGGGATTTTAATTACAGATCCCTGGCAAAAGGAATGGAGTGAAGATTAACATGGATACATTTTTCCCTAAATTCTCCAAAAAGAGAGATGGCGTTAACGTTATTATGGAGCAAAAGCTCCTCAAAAACGTTAATCAGCTGATTTTGGATGGACAGAAATGTACTGGCTGTGGAATCTGTGCAGAAGCCTGCCCGGAAGACGCAATCCGTATTGGAATTGTGGGTGCTGTCCGTCGTGGGGCAGTTAACTATGCAGAACCGGTTAACATTGATGAGAAGAAGTGCTCATATTGTGGTGTTTGCGTTGTTTTGTGCCCGTTTAATGCCCTGACTCTCAAAATTGATGGTGAAGAGGCTCTTCCCATTGTTGAACATGAGGG
>CAZFXY010000013.1:0-19840 GCA_964523185.1 uncultured Methanoculleus sp. | reverse complement strand
CCCAAAAGGGCGATCTCTTTCAGGCAGATCAGGTCATCGGGTGCGATCATCTAACCTCATTTTTGGCATACATACCATATATGAGTTATCTTTTCGCCATACCCGATATGAACTGCTGACAACCTACGGTGTGCCATTCATGTGCAGGCAGTGGGGTTTTTCGTCCGCCCTCTGCCGGTGTGTGCTGGCAACCTGTGGTGTTCCATTCATGCAGGTTATCCATCAGATCGTTAATAACGATGGAAAGATCGTTTTTTCTTTACTCCTGCTGACACACCTGTGGAACCAAAACCAGCTCTGCTCGTGTGACCCGATACGGACGCTCTCATCAGAGAGTTTGGCCAGAATTGCCGGAAACAAATGCGCGTATAAATTTGCCTGCCTGCCAGATGCTACTGGCTTGTCTATAAATACTGGCCTTATCCGCCTGCATTCCGAATTTCGCATCCACAAACGCCCGAAAAACCCTTCGTGCCCGCCCTACATTTGTCGGCGAATGACGAACCACCCTTCGCTAATTATATAATAGAGGTGTGCAAAAAGAATATACATGAAATCCGCACTGCGGACCCGTCTTGCTGAAAAAATGGCAGGAGAAATCACGCTATCTGCATCTCCCGGTGAGGCACTAAAGAAGTGGCGCCTCGCATTTCACATTGCCCCGGGAGTACTTGCCGATGAGATGGTTGTCTCTCCGTCTGTCATCTCTGACTATGAAGGTGGCAGACGAAAGAGTCCGGGTACCGCGGTCGTCGGAAAGATTGTTGACAGCATTCTGAGTATTGATGAAGCGAATGGTGGCAGGCACATCAACAAATTCGCCAAAATCCTCTACAATGACTTTGACCTTGACGTCATCTCTGACATGCATGACTACAACATGCCGATCCCGCTCACGAAGTTTTGCAACGCGATTGCCTGCAAACACCTGGTAGGCTCTATGGATCAGCATATCTACGGTTATACTGTTGTCAACTCCGAAAACGCAATTCTTCAACTTTCAGCCAATGAATTCAACCGAATCTATGGATGGAGCACGGAGAGGGCGTTAATCTTTACCAATGTATCAACCGGCAAATCGCCGATGATCGCAATCAGGGTGACTCCATTCAAACCACGCTGTGTAATTCTTCAGGGGATATCTCCGGAGGAAGTGCATCCGCTTGTTCCCCGCCTTGCAGAGAGTGACCGGATTACTCTGCTGTGCACTGAAATGGATGTCAACGAGATTGTCGATATTCTGAGGGAAGAATTATGGTAGGAATAATTACGTACGGCGCATACATCCCGCGATACCGCATTAAAACCGAGGAGATTGCACGGGTATGGGGCGCAAACGGTGCCGAGATCGCCGCAGGTCTCGGTGTAAAAGAGAAGTCGGTCCCCGACCTTGATGAAGACACGATCACCATGTCCGTTGAGGCAGCACGCGCTGCTCTGGCAAGAAGGGACATCCCGCGTGATGCAATCGGAGCCATCTACGTTGGTTCAGAGTCTCATCCCTATGCGGTGAAGCCCAGTTCTGCAACCGTAGGTGAAGCAATCTGCGCAACACCTGTTATGACCGCAGCAGACTACGAGTTTGCGTGTAAAGCAGGCACCGCAGCTATTCAGACCTGTATGGGTCTCGTGAAGTCAGGGATGGTGAAATACGGATGCGCTATCGGTGCAGACACGGCACAGGGCGCACCCGGTGATGCACTTGAATACACCGCCTCTGCAGGTGGTGCGGCGTTTTTCATTGGAAATGACAACCCGATCGCAGAGATCAATCATACCTGTTCGTTCACCTCCGACACCCCTGACTTCTGGAGACGGGAGGGACAGACATACCCCAGCCACGGTGGCCGTTTCTCCGGCGACCCTGCATACTTCAAGCACGTTCAGGGCGCCGCACACCTGATGATGGACCAAATGGGCACTACGCCGTCTGATTATGACTATGCCATCTTCCACCAGCCAAATGCAAAATTCCCACGGAAAGTCGCTGCAATGCTCGGGTTCACCTCAGAACAGATAAAACCCGGTCTTGCGGTTCCCCGCCTCGGAAACACCTATTCCGGTGCTGTCCCAGTCGGATTATCGGCCACCCTTGATGTGGCAAAACCCGGTGACCATATCTTTGTCACCTCCTATGGGTCTGGTGCCGGCAGTGATGCCTTTGACATCACGGTTACCGATGCAATTGAGTCAGACGTGTTCAACCGCTCTGCTGCACCAACCGTCGAGGAGCTGCTTGCAAACGGAAAGTACCTGGACTATGCACTGTATGCCAAACACAAAGGAAAGATCGTGATGCAGTAATGAGAGAAGTAGCAGTTGTTGGAATTGGTCTCACCGAATTCGGTGAGAGGTGGGACACATCGTTTAGAAATCTCTTCGTGGAAGCTGGTGCAAAGGCTCTGGAAGACGCAGGAATGAGTGGTGACCAGATTGATGAAATATTTGTCGGAAACATGAGCGGCGGACGGTTTGTCCTGCAGGAACACATCGGCGCCCTCATTGCAGATTTTGCCGGTCTTACCAAAAATCACATCCCCTCCACCCGTGTGGAAGCGGCATGTGCATCCGGCGGTCTTGCCTTCCGGCAGGCATACACAACGGTTGCATCCGGCATGCAGGACATTGTCATTGCAGGCGGTGTTGAGAAGATGACCGATGTAGGCGGCAGTGAGACCACAGATGCACTTGCAGGCGCAGCAGACCGTGAATGGGAAGGCCTTGTCGGCGCCACATTCCCGGGTCTTTATGCGATGATTGCAACCGACTACATGAACAGATATGGTCTCACCCGTGAGCAGCTTGCAATGGTCTCGGTCAAAAATCACCGCAATGGCGCCCACAACCCGATGGCACAGTACAGAAAGGAGATCACCATTGAGGATGTGCTGAGATCAACTCTTGTTGCAGACCCTCTGCGACTTCTGGACTGTTCTCCGGTGACCGACGGCGCTGCGGCAGTCGTTCTCTGCCCAATGGAGATGGCACGCGAATTCACCGATACACCGGTGAAGATCCTTGCATCATCCCAGGCGTCCGACACAATCGCCCTGCACGATCGCCGGGACTTCTCGACTCTTGATGCCACCGTTGCAGCCGCCAGGCGTGCATTCCGACAGGCATCGCTCACACCAAAGGATATTGGCATGGTCGAAGTGCATGACTGTTTCACCATTGCAGAAATTTGTGCCATCGAGGATCTTGGATTCTGCGCAAAAGGACAGGCAGGAAAGCTGACCGAGGACGGCCAGACCGCAATTGGCGGTTCCATCCCGGTTAACACATCCGGTGGCCTAAAGTCATGTGGTCACCCGGTCGGGGCAACCGGCATCAAGCAGGTCTGTGAGATTGTTGGGCAGCTTCGTGGAGAGGCGGTCGGCCGGCAGGTCGATGCAGAGATCGGTATGACCCACAATGTCGGGGGAACGGGTGCAACGGTTGTCTGTAACATTCTGGGGGTCTAAACGATGTCAGTCCCGCGTTACTGGAGAAAGCAGCTGAACCGGTATAATCTAAAGGGCAACAAATGTGAGACATGCGGACGGTTTTTCTTTCCGCCGCGTGCCTTCTGCCCGGAGTGCCGGAGAGACGGAGCAATTGTTGACTATGAATTTTCCGGGAACGGTACGGTGCGTACCTTCTCGATCATCCGAACGGCAAGCGATGACTATGATATGCAGACGCCATACCCTCTTGCTATCATAGAACTCGAAGAAGGAACCTGCATGACAGCGCAGGTTATCTGTGAACCAGATGAAATACATATTGGCATGCCGGTGAAGCGTGTCTTTAGAAAAATTATCGCTGAAGGCGACGGCGGCGTGATTGTATACGGCACGAAATTTGTGCCTGCTTAAAAACCCTCTCTCAAATATTTTGGTCCCATTATTTTAGTGCGGCCCCGTGCCAAAATTTATTAATTCACCCCGTCTATTCTTCGTATCATGAGCCTGCCTCGCCATCTCTTTCTCCGGATGCAAAGGGCGGTGTCTGCCATCCTTGCGATTCTTTTGCTGTGCAGCGCCGGTGTGATGGCGACATCTCTCACCTGTGGTGGTCAACAGAGCGATCACATTCTGATCATTCACTCGTACGGGCCGGATATGGACTGGGTGGGAGCGGTAACGGACGGCCTGGCACGCGTTTTTCCGGCAGATGACCCGAATACGGTCATATATACGGAATATATGGACGGAAAACTTGTCTCCGATTCCCTGCATTATGAAAATCTTGCTGCAGTATACCGGCATAAATATGCGTCCATACCCATTGATTTGATCCTTGTCTCTGATGATGATGCGTATGCATTTATCTATGCATATGCCAATGAGCTTTTTCCCGGTGTCCCGGTGGTATTTTTCAGCGTAACCGGATATGAATCCGCACATCGCGATACAATGCCGAATCTGACCGGTTTAATCGAAAGGGCCCGCATCAGCCCGACAGTCGATCTGATAACTGTGCTCCAGCCCGGGGTGGAGGAGATCTATGTGGTGAATGATCCAAGCACCACCACCGGCCGGTTCTTTGCCGAAGAGCTGGCAGTGAAAGCAGCTACATATGCCAAAACCCCGGCATTCCATGCACCCGGTGAAACGGATATGACTGCACTTTGCCATGACCTGCACAATCTCACCCCCGGCACTGCGGTTCTTCTGATGGATTTCAACCGCGGCAGTGACAACCGGACGTATCGTGACGGTGAGATTGCCTGCATGGTCTCTGCATGGTCGCCCGTACCGGTGTATGGCGTCTCTGATACCTTTCTCGGGCACGGTGTGGTAGGTGGGCATTTCACGGATACCACCACTCTGGCGGTTTCTGCGGCAAAAATGGGTGCAGATATCCTCAATGGGACATTGGCTCGTGACATGCCGGTATCCGACCCACCGGAGGCACAGGTGATCGTTGATTACAAAGAGATGCAAAGGCACGCACTGCCATTCGCGCTCCTGCCTCAGGGAGCGGTGATCATCGGCCAACCGGATGAGAGAATCGTCCTGCCCGACTGGATGTTTGTCGTACTCATTGTGTGTGGAGGTGCTCTTATGATAGTGATGTTCGTGCTGATAGTCTCAAACAGACGTATCATGCATGCAAAGAGAGAACTGGACGCATCAAACCAAAAACTGAAGACGCTGTTTTTGGTCACCCGGCATGATGTCAATAATCAGGTGCTGGTAGCCTCAGGATACCTTGAACTGCTGAGTGAAGGCGTCACCGATCCGGATGTTCAGCCCTTTATCCATAATATCCAAAAAACGCTGCGTAATATTGAGGAACAGATCGCCTTTGCCCGTGACTACGAGATGGCCGGCGCGTCCCACCCACTGTGGCAGAATCCGGCGCATGTCGCTGAACAGATGGCTGTTCGTCAGCATGCTGTTTCTGTGGATGTAACGCTCCCGGATATTGAGATCTACGCCGATCCCATGCTCGAAAAGGTCTTTGTCAACCTCTTTGAGAATGCCGCCCTTCACGGAGAGCGTGCAACCCGTGTTCAAATCACTGCAAGTCTCCGCGGCAATGCACAGGTTATCGTGGTGGAGGATGACGGGATTGGTGTCCCCGACGAAAAAAAATCACGCATCTTTGAACGGGGATTTGGCACGCATACCGGTTACGGCCTCTTTCTGGCCTCTGATATCCTCGCGGTGACCGGAATTACGATCACAGAGACGGGGACATACGGGACGGGTGCCCGTTTTGAGATCACCGTGCCAAAGGGGTGCTGGCGCACGAGCAGGCAACACAGAACAGAGTGACGGGGAAGCTGTTCAGCTCAACAGATGAGATGATATATCTCTTTCACGCTGACCCATTGGTGCGGATAATGTCGTACACCGCGTGATGCTGGGTGGGGGAGTATGAGCGAACCTGATACTCTCCACCAATTGTGCAGGGATAAGCTTCAATCATCTCCCGGTATTCCCCCTCCTGCTCCTGCATCGCATAAAGATGGATGGTGCCGCCTGGGCGCACGAGGCGGACAGCCGTTCCAAAGAAGGGCACCGGACTCATCGGGAGATTCATAATGATCCGGTCAAACGAACCCGTGGCCAGATACTCTCCCAGACGAACAGCATCCGCAAGCATCGGGATGATATTTTTGCGCCTGTTCAGCCTGATGTTCTGCTCCATCAAAAGGACAGCACCGGGATTGAGATCGCCTGCGATGACAAGGTCTGCCTTCTCTGCAAGTGCAATCGCAAACGGCCCGACGCCTGCAAACATATCGCAGACCCGCTCCTCCTCTTTCATCAAAGAGACGATTCGCTGGCGTTCGTTTGCAAGGCGGGCAGAAAAGTATGCAGCTTCAAGGTCTATCTTAAACCGCATGCCATATTCTATGCATTCTGTGGCGGTCACCGGCTCTCCTGCAAGCACCCGGAATCCCCGCGTCCGGTATTCACCAGACACAGGAGTTTCGGCAAAGAGCACCGTGTGGATGGAGGGGCGTGATGCAAGCAGCATCTCTGCTTGGCTGACATCGTCCTCCTGCATGATGGCAATGCCTCCTACCAGATCATGCCGGGGGAGGGGAGGGGCCTTTGGATGTGCCTCACACTCCCATCGCTCAGTCGCCTGTGCAGGATCTGTCACCGGAAAGAGCAGAAAGTCCCCGTCACGAGCAGGTTTGAATGACATATCCAGCACATCGTCACGGATCAGCTGCCGCCGCATAGGCTCACCCTCTTTCACCGGCACGCGGACGCACCATTGCTCTTGTTTCACCTGACCACCTCCATTTATTGTCTTTCTCTTCTATGTGATATGTACATGGATGATTATATACAGCGGATACGCGATGGTTCGCTGAAACTCCACGCGCTTGAAACTGAGCTTCCACCTGATGAGGCAATATCCGTTCGTCGTTCCTATATTGAAGAGGAGACCGGGGTATCCCTTGGTGTCCTTGGCGAGTATGCCATCACAACAGAGCGTGTTACCAGGCGCAACTGTGAAAATATGATCGGTGCCGTTCAGATCCCTGTCGGTGTGGCAGGGCCGCTACGGGTGAAAGGCGAATATGCGGATGCGGCATATTATCTGCCTCTTGCTACAACTGAGGGTGCCCTCGTCGCTTCAGTGAACCGGGGCTGCAGGGCCATCACAACAGCAGGCGGTGCCGAGGTGCGCATCCAGCGTGACGGTATGACCCGCGCACCGGTCTTTGCCTGTGAGAGTGTGCCGCATGCGGTTGAAGCGGCACGCTGGGTAGAGGAACATTTCACCGTTCTTGCAGAAGCGGCGGCCACCACGACCTCACATGGTCGACTAGAGCATATCACGACCCATATCGCAGGCACCAGTCTGTATGTGCGGTTTGAATTTTTTACCGGTGATGCAATGGGGATGAACATGGTCACGATAGGGAGTGAGAAGGCCGCAGAAATCATCGAGGCAGAAACCGGTGTCCGTCTGGTCGCCCTCTCGGGAAATCTCTGCACGGACAAGAAACCCTCTGCGGCAAATGTGGTGATGGGCAGGGGCAAGACCGTTGCAGCAGGGGTGTTTCTCTCCGATGCGTTGATACAGGAAATTTTTAAGAGCAATGCAACATCCCTGACCGAGGTTAATACCCGGAAAAATCTGGTGGGGTCGGCCCGTGCGGCCTCTCTCGGGTTCAATGCCCATGCAGCAAATGTCATTGCAGCAGTCTTTCTTGCCTGTGGGCAGGATCCGGCGCATGTGGTGGAGGGTAGCAATGCGATTACCACCGTAGACCCAATGGACGGCGGAGTCTATGTCTCGGTGACCCTGCCCTCCCTGCAGGTGGGAACCGTGGGCGGCGGCACAACGATTGAGACCCAGCAGGCCTGTCTCCGGATGCTCGGGGTGGCAGGCGGCGGTGTGCCGTCCGGAGCCAACGCACGCGCGTTTGCAGAGATCATTGCAGCGGGTGTGCTTGCAGGAGAACTCTCTCTTCTGGGTGCGCTTGCGGCAGGACACCTGGCCCGGGCGCACAAAAAGCTGGGGCGGGGTTAAACCCAAATTTACCTTTTTTCAAAGCAGGTGGCGATGGATTCAGACAAACCAGCGCATCATCAGGACGGCATCTTCCCCATTGCTGTAGTAGCTGTCCAGGATAAAGACCGGTGCATACCGATATTTCTGATAAAATTGCTGTGCATCCTTGTTTGAAACACGCACCTCAAGCTGCATCGCCTCTGCCCCAAGGGTCATACATTCAAATTCAACGCGCAAAAGGAGTTTCCCGCCGACTCCCTGACCCTGGGCAGATGGCGGAACGGCGATATTCATAATATGGCCATAGACAGCATCTCCCGTATTCTCCATCCCTGCAGAGACAAAGCCAACGATGGAGCCGTTTTTTTCTGCGACAAAAAAAAGGCGGGGAAACAGGGAGAGCACATCCTGGAATGCAGATGCATCCCATGGATCCGGAAATAGTTCATACTCAATAGTACAGATGCCGGGCAGATCAGCCTGCCGGGCCCGGCGAATCCGGATATCAGTTTTCTGCATTCACTTATGTGCTCCGTTGCGGATACTCATATTATACCTGAAGAACAATAAATAACGCACCCAAAGTCTACAGGCAGGTATTTTCGTTATGGTTCAGATATTTAGTTTCCAGGCATTTCGCCCTCCGACAGCAGTGGCACAGCATATCGCCTCCGTTCCGTATGATGTAGTATCCACAGAAGAATCACGCGCAGTTCTCACAGAGAATCCGCAGAGTTTTCTGCAGGTCATCCGTTCAGAAACCACGCTTCCCGCAGAGACCGACCCCGCATCGGCAGTTGTGTACGAGACGGCTGCAGCAAATCTCAAAAAGCTGACCGATGACGGCCTTCTCGTGCAGGATGATGAACCGGGCATCTATCTCTACCGTGTCAAGCAGGGTGGAGCTATCTACACCGGGTTTGTGGCAAATGTGAGTGTCCATGATTACCGGAACAATCTCATTAAACGCCATGAGCATACCCGCTACGACAAGGAAGCGGACCGGACGCGCCATATCGACACAACCAATATGCATACCGGTCTGGTGGTTCTTCTCTACCGTGATCCAGGAGAGATATTCCCTTATATCGCCTCCCTCATCCCGGAAGGTGCACCTGACGGCGTTGCAAAGAATGCCGGTGCGGTGCACGAGGTATTCCGTATTGCTGATGCAGAAGCAATCGCCACCCTGCAGGAGATGTTTGCCGGCGTTGATGCCTTTTACATCGCAGATGGTCATCACCGTGCCAAATCCTCGGTCAATGTCGCGGATAAGCGCAGTGAGGAAGAAAGACTGACACCCGAATCCGAACGGTTTATGGCAGTCATCTTTGCTGAGAACCGGGTAAAGATTCATGGCTACAGCAGGCTGGTGCGGGATCTGGGAACGTACACTCCTGAGACATTCATGGCCGGACTCTCAAAATTATTTACCATAAAACCCTACGGTGAGATTGATGATACGGTATTCTGCATCCCACCACTGGCTGAGCCTGCAGAACCAATACACGTGATGCACATGTACATGGCCGGTATCTGGTATGAGCTCTCCTGCCCGGTGGACACGACAGCAGATCGGATTGCCTCATTGGATGTCTCAGTTCTCCAGAAGACGGTTCTGGAAGGAATGCTCGGCATCACTGACCCGCGTGGTGATGCCCGTCTGGAGTATCTGGGCGGTGCACGCCCATTGCGTGACCTGCAGGGCCGTGTGGATTCAGGCGAGTGCACCCTTGCATTTTCAATGCAGCCGGTCCGGGTGGATGACGTGCTGGGCATTGCAGACGATGGCGGTGTGATGCCGCCGAAGTCCACGTGGTTTGAACCAAAACTGCTCAGCGGTCTTGTGCTCCATTCACTCAAATAATCTTTTTATCGACTTTTTTCCTCCAAATTGTTCGCCTTTTTTCATTCCGCGTCAATTCAAAAAGATATTTAATAATCAGAAGTCATATCAATGTTTATTAGCCGGTATCACGCAACATTCACTACGGGAGGTTTTCTGTATAAATAAATATGGGGGGAGTCTTTTTCTGCTTTTCATGGCTGCGGCATGTTGCTGTGGCTGCATAGGGGGAGATTCAATATTTTCAGGGGGACATTACCAGACATTTGGTCCGGGTATTTCCGATGAGCCAGGCACAGGAGTGACCCTCGATGAAGCGCTGGCTGATCTCAGTGTCAGCCAGAGTGAAGGGATGATCTCATTTCGTAATCAGTCGTTTCTTGCCGTGCGGGGCATCCAGATGACGGGGGAGGGGCGTGCGTTGTCATGGGCACTGTTTGCACAACCGGAGAATGAAAACCGGACAGTTGTTCTCATTTATACTGAACGGGGCTGGAGCGAGTATGACTGGTCATTGACGATTCCTTATGTGCCCTTTGACCCGGTGGAAATTCTTGCTCCTGAGGAACTCTTCCGTATTCACGATAATAGAATAGCTGGATATTTCAGCGCACCGGATGCTGTTGTGGATATATTCCTCAGTAACGGTACCTATGTGACAACGGTCTCCGGCCAAGATATTTATGAATCATTCCGGTTTGATGCAGTGACAGGGGAGTGGCTGCAATAAACCATATACCCGATGAGGATGCGATCCTCTCAATCGATTTTCTCGCCGGATTTACCATTTTTCTTCTGGCACTGATCATGGTCATATCGCTTGTCCCGGGGTTTCTTGCGGGTATTCAGAGTGATAATATCGACTACGATGCCGTTGCCTACCGGACATCAGTGATTCTGGTGGAGGATCCGGGTGCTCCGGATAATCCGGCATGGAGCCAGATGGGTAAGTATAGTATGGAGCATAAAGACGAAATCCTGCGTCTGGGTCTTGCGGTGTCTAAGGATACTCCCAATATTCTTTCGCGGGGAAAGGTTGATAAATTCTTTAATACTATCCCTGATTCTGATTTTAAGTTCACCGCAGACGATTATCGTGACAAAGTTATCTTTGGTGACCTCACGTATCTCTATAATATCTCCCTGAAGGTAGATGGAGAGAGTGAGACATATTATGCAGCGGGCGGGAGTCCGGTGCCAGAATTCCAGTATGGATATATGCGCCGTCTGGTCAAAGTGAAGGAACCCTCGGTTGCGGAAATAATTTTCTACCCATCACCGAAATATTCTGAAATCCTTAACGCGAGCAACAAAACGATATCTGCTGATTTTGCGGTCCATATTCCCTATGAAGTTCTCATAAACCGGTCTGTGAATCCTGCATACCGGATTGATCCGCAGTCAGAACAACTCAAAATTATTCTATCTAATATGTATTCTCACCTGAACTCGTCAGACATAATCGAGGATAATTTTACCTTCACTAAGGTGGAGATTTACAAGCCGGTGGGCGGTGGCGTTTCGATTCCTCTTCTGGGTTCGGGGGAGTTTGATAATAACACCTATTCCCTGACTGTTGATGGAGCACGGTATCCAGCAAACTTAAGCGGTTATCATGGGAAAATCGGCAATTCAACGATTTTAATGGACCTGCAACCACCATTGAAATTTACCGAAGAGATCACGAGTTCCCTGAATGTGAACTTCACTTTCTCCTATGGGTTTAATGATGTCCTTGCCGATCATCAATACCTAACGGGAATACACCAATATGATTACAATCCCGACAACGTGACACAACCTGCACTTAAAGACGCTGTGATGGAGGTGGCAATATGGTAATGAATGACGAGGGTCAGCTCTACACGATTGAGGGTGTCACCGCAGGGGTAATCATGCTCGTGACGGCGTTTACGATATTTAATTCCGGCATTGTGTATACTCCCGGGGATGCCCATATCTCGGATATGCAAATACAGCAGCTGGGGTATGATGCCCTGTTGATGATGGATACTCCGGATAAGTTCTCACCTCTCAAGGAGAGTGATCTTGCAACGTTTATCCGGACCAATAATGCGGCAGATTTTGACGCCAACTTTACTTCTTATCTGAATGCAAATACCGGTGCTACTGAAATTGTGGACAGTCTGGAATACAATGCTACGGTTTATAGCAGGGTTGCATCTGGCACAGGAGGGACGGTTCATCCCCATGCATTCAGTCATTCAACAAACAGTAGAATTAGTCAACTGACCCGTGAACCAGCGATCAGCGTGACGCGGTATGTCTGGATATCAGATAAGCCACCTGCTCCTGTAACCGGATATGATGAGAAGGACCAACTAGTCCTCCTGGAGGTGCTCATATGGAGACGTTAAACGACGACGGACAATGGATTGTAATGATGGGATTTCTCGTGGCAATCGGCATGTTCATGCTTGCCATCGTGATCAGCCAGGCACCGCTTGTCGGCCAGACAACCGCTGAATCAGTAATTGAATTCCCGAAAAATGAGGTGCAGGATTTGCGGGGCAAACTGGTATCGATGGGGAACACTCTGCCTGGACTTTCTGACAATTCTAAAAGGAGGGATCTTCAGGATCGCTTCCGTAAAGACATTGCCCAGCTTTCGATGTCCCGCAATAATGCAATAGCAAGCTATTCGATCGATGGGTCGAATTGGCAGGAAAACGGCACCTATCAGGACATCTTCTATACCTATCACAAGATTGTCATCCATTACAACAATGGTATCACCGAATACGATGAGGTGCTGCTGCTACCCCTGAGGAAGTGAGAGAAATGAAAAAGATGTTCAGATACCTTGATGAAGACGGCGTATCGACGATGACAGAATATCTCACGATCACGTCGGTGTTGGTCGCCATGTTTGTCGTCATGATGTTTGTCGTGAATGCCACCCTAATTTCCGGTCCGGCTGATACGCTCAAATATCACTCTTTTGTGGATATCGGAAACGGCGTGAGTGTTCGTATGGTTGACCTGTATGCCATTGCACCGGGGGACGGGACCATCCGGACCCAGTTTGATCTCCCGGATACGGTGGCAGGGGATGAATATAAGGTGATGATGGAGTGGGTGGAGGGAAGTGAGGAGAATCAGTCTATCAAAGTAACAGACGGATCAGTTCTCGCAGAAGTAGCAATATCGGGCATCGGTGCCACGAGACGCGTCACGGGAAGTACCACCGGGAGTGGTTACAACTTTATTACCTATAACTCGTCAGGGGTGTGATTTTCAATGTTAAAAGATATACAAAGAGATGAATCGGGAGTCTCTGAAGCGATTGGATTTATTCTGGTGTTCACTATTGTGATATTGGGGATCTCAATTGTGACACTCTATGGGTACCCAGTGCTTGCTGATGCAAGAATCAGTTCAGATGAAAAGATCATGGAACAGAATATGATTATCCTCCAAAATGACATCAAGATTCTGACCAGAAACAATGTGCCTTACCGTGACACCACCATCGGAGTTTCAGGCGGCAGCATATTTGTGACCAATTCGACAGAGGCAGAGAACCAGAACGGCGAGTATTTCAATATCACGTACTTTGATACAACGGGTGTTAAAAAGTGGAAAAAATATTACCCGGGTTCACTGGAATTCTTCTCCGATGCAGGAACCGCAGTGGTATCGGTGGCCAATGGTGCGGTTGTAAAACGACAGCAGGATCAGCAGGGTTCGGTGATGGTCTCAGACCCTCGCTGGTTTTATGACAAAAATGAGGATACGCTGGTCATCTTTATGACGTCCCTGAATTCGGCACAGGCGATGAGCCTGGGGGGGATAGGCACCATACAGATGGCCATGCTCACCCCGCCTAAGATCCATGACTTTGATTATACCACAACACCCCGGGAGGTTTCCATTGAATACAATGCCGCAAGCAGTGACGGCTATTCCCGTGCCTGGGAGAACTATCTGACCAGCAGCTCCACCGTGGGATTCACTAAGGTCAACCCGAATGAATATACAAAGAAAAACGTCAGGCGACTGGTCATTAAAGAATATACCGTTGACATCCTGGGAATATAATCCCGGAATATTTTTTATTTCTGCTGATTTCGCACTCTTTTCAGAAAAAATTTGAATTACCTGTATTTAACGGAGCGTGCACACCATCTCTTAAATTCAACACGAAAATAAGAAACAAAGCACCCGGATTTCCGGACAGCCTTTTCTCCATATCACTTCGCATCAGACAAAGGGGATGCCTCCTCCGGTTCGTTCTCCGGTTCGTTCTCAGATTCATTCTCAGGTCTGCCCGCACCCCCATCTTCAATGACCTCCACAAGGTTCTCCATCACGGCATTGACCTGCTTCCATGTTGGATCATCCCGCATCTCGTCGGGACTGCGGTTGACAAATGGCTGTCCTTCATCGCCCGCTTTGCGCATCGCAGGATCCAGTGGGATGGCACCAAGAAACGGGACGCCCATTTCCTGTGCGGCACGCTCACCGCCGCCTTTCCCGAAGAGATCAATCTCTTTGCCGCAGTGGGGACAGGCCATGCCGCTCATGTTCTCAATGATGCCTATCACCGGCAGTCCCATTTCCTGGACGAACCGCACTGCTTTTCTGATGTCAAGGATGGCGACATCCTGCGGAGTGGTGACAATCACTGCTCCGGCGATGTTCGGGGCTGACTGGGCGATGGTCAGGGCTTCGTCCCCCGTCCCCGGCGGCAGATCGACGACCAGATAATCGAGTTTGCCCCAGTTTACGTCTTCAAGAAACTGCCGGATAACGCCTGCCTTCATCGGCCCCCGCCATATGACCGGTGAACTGGTTTCCGAAAGAAGAAATGCCATCGAAACCACTGCCAGCAGGTCGGAGACCGATACAGGCTCCATCTGTTTCTGGCCAGACGAGGCCATCCGCCGTTCTTCAATACCCAGCATCTTGGGGATATCAGGGCCGTGAATATCGAGATCCAACAACCCTGTGCGGAACCCGTGGTTAGAAAGTGCAACTGCAAGGTTTGCTGCCACTGTCGTCTTGCCCACGCCCCCTTTGCCGGAGAGTATCAAAACGACATGCCTGACTGAAATAGTGGCCCGTTTTGGAAGATGCGGTGGTGGTGTCGACATTGGTGGTGAGGTATCTTCTGTCATCATGTCCTTTACTTCGGGGGGAAGTCGATAAATGTTTGTTCGCCATGGGAATGGCGGGTGGCGTGCAATGCGATAGTACCAACGGATGAGGACACCAGAGTAATGTGTTTCCCATGCGATAAAACCCCGAATCCGATTGATGAAATCACCATGGAAATCTGGCTCGTCCAGAACCCGCACCGCCGGTTGCCAGGCATGTGCCTGTTGCGATGAGGACACGCAGGAGTCCGGTGTTGAACCCCCCTCCGTCCTATAAACAATGAGACGAAAAAACGAATGTTACACGGGTGGACAGGAGTTACCCAACGCCCGTGTCGCGCACCCTCTCGATCGGTTTGCCGGTTTGCCGGTTTGCCGGTTTGCCGGTTTGCCGGTTTCATTGCATGTCCTCCTTCCCAAAGATCACCCATAGCTGCCACGAGTCATGAAGGATTTCGTAATCCTGTATCCCCGCTTTCCCGAGTGCATCCCTGAAGCGGTCTGCCATTTCTGTACCAAGTCGTGTTCTGACGCCGTCAATCCATGTGGGGTCAATGGTGTCCATCGTCTGTTTTATTTCGGCTAATAGGCTTTCACTCCCGAATCCGCCGCCGATAAATGCTTTCCCGCCGATTTTCAACACCCGTATGCACTCCCGGAATGCCACTGCCGGTTCTTCCCAGAAGAAGGCAGCACCCCTGCTTACCATGAGATCGGCAGACGCATCGGGACAGGGCATCTTCTCAGCATCTCCGGTCACCGGAAAAATTCGGTCGGAACATCCGGCATTTAGAATATTTTCTGTGGCTATCGGGTGCATCGCTTCTGAGAGGTCCATTGCATATATCCTGAGAGAGGTGATCCTGGCCAGTTCGATCGCGAGTAAAGCAGGGCCGCTGCCGACGTCAATTGCGGTGCCGGAGATAATGCCGCAGGTTTCTTTGATCTGACGGGCAATGACCGGATTAGCGGGTGCAAGCGCGGTCTTTGCGAGATGGTTAAATCGTTGTGCTTTCTGCGTGTCCATGATATGGGACTTTGATGTTTTATGTGTCATCCTGTTCTCTTCCTTTCGTCTGTCTTTTTAACGCTGGTGGTGCGGTTTCCATGAACACCCTTACACCGTCATGGGGGTTCTCTCATGGCCCTTCCTCTGCTATGCATCAATATATGAATTCATTTCATAGATTTCACCGATGCCTGCCAAGCCATTTTTTCGCTGGCATGATGAATTAAATCGCCATGTTTATGTCACCTTTCAACAATATATGATTTATCAGGATGGGATGTTAATGTCAAATGATCTATGATTCACATTCCTGAACGAGAATACACGCAATAACAGGATCATTCTTATGTCTGATACAAAGAAAAAATTTGATAAAAAAGGGGCTGGCAATATGGATGAAATCGCAAAGACCGTCTTTGCACCCATATATCCAATCATTGCTGAGAATATTATCCGGAGATTTGGGATTACGTCAGGCACCTGCGTTGACCTTGGCAGCGGGCCCGCCTCACTTTCCATCGCGGTTGCACAACAGTCAGATCTTTCTGTCATTGCACTGGACTACTCAGACGATATGCATGAAGCGGCGATGCGCAATATCAATGAAGCAGGATTATCTGAGCGCATTCGTCTGTTGTGTGGTGATGTGCATGCGATTCCGCTCGATGACGACTCCGCAGATCTCATTGTCAGCAGAGGTTCCATCTTTTTCTGGGATGACGTCCACACTGCATTCCGTGAGATATATCGCATTTTAAAACCCGGTGGAAAAACCTATATTGGAGGCGGATTTGGCAATGCAGTACTGAGGGATGAGATATCTGCTACCATGATCAAAAGGAATCCGGACTGGAAGGCATTTAACAAAAATAATATCTCACCAGAGAATCTCGAACGTTTTCGTGCCATGCTCGATGAAATAGGTGTGCCCGAGTATGAAATGGTCCTCGGCGACGAAGGATTCTGGATAGTTATCTCAAAGACCACGTCGGGAGCATTGCCATGAAATGCACGGTATGTGAAAATCGCTGTGAAATCGCTGAAGGAAAGAGCGGTCGGTGTAAGATGTACATCAACCGGAACGGGACCATTGTTGAACGATTTCCCGAATCCTATCTGACAATGCTGCCCATCACCATCGAGACGATGCCAATGGTGCATTTTGCCCCAAAGTCCAAGTTCTTTCAGGTCAGCACCGTCGGATGCAATTTTATCTGTCCGGGGTGCATCTCAGAGACCCTGACGTCACATGCGGATGCAGTTGCAGGCGCCCTCCAGACGGCAACGCCTGAGATGGTGGTACAACGTGCTAAAAAACAGGAGTGCATGGGCATTGTCTTCTGTCTGAACGACCCGACCGTTTCATACTATTCATTCCTCGCTCTCGCACAGAAAGCAAAGGAGGCAGGGTTGTATGTCGGGTGTTCGACAAACGGCTATTTCACGGAATCGGCCCTCAGGGAACTGATGCCCTACCTTGACTTTGTCAATATCGGCCTGAAAGGCTCCTCCGATGAACGATACCGTGAATGCGGTGCGGTGTCCTCAGATCCGGTATACCGCAACATCAGCATCCTGCATGATGCCGGGGTGCATGTGGAAGTCTCGGCGATGTATATCAATGGCGCGGATGATGAGATCTTGAGTGCTGCAACACGGGTAGCGGAAATCTCCCCGAACATCCCAATTCAGGTGATGCGGTTTGTACCATTTGGAGAGGCTGCACCCGATCTTGAACCAACGATTGCTGCATCAGAGCACATCTCTGAGCGCATCAGAGCGGTGCTGAACCATGTCTATCTCTTTAACTCACCCGGAACGGAGTATCTCAATACCATCTGTCCGGCCTGTGGAAAAACCGTCATTGCACGGGAATTTTATGGCCCGATGGGATCCCGAACCGTCGCCGTTCAGGACGAGGGCAGATGCACCTGCGGGTGGCAGGCACCCATCCGGGGGCCGATAACCGATGAGCAGTATACCGAATTTGGCATGCTCGGCGGGTACCGCACCACACGGGCAATTGAGATGGCCCATGCCATTCTCGTCACCCTCGGAGTCAGGGATGACGAAGAACTGGGCGATGTGCTGGGTGACATTATCCGGGAGGATTTCATCCGTGGCATGCATGACCGCATTCAGCAGATTGATTCATGGATTGAACTCATTTCCGACCTTGCACGCCGTGCAGGCCGGGAAGAAGAGGGAAGGGCACTTATTGCCCACATTCAGGAACGGGTACACATCATCACCGAAGGTGGTGCCCGTGCCACAAGCCGCCCGGATGTCTATTACTCAATGGGCTATCCCCTCTTTGCGCTCAATGCCGAGCGGTTTGAAACCAATCTTGTTGAAGCATCGGGCGGCACCTGTGTGAATAAGCGTATGGAACGAAAAGGAAAACCCGGTGTGAATATCCCGGCATCCGAACTCAATATGTTTAATCCGGAGTACATGTTCATATCCGGTTTTCTTTCTTCCCCGGCATCAGACTATGTCCATTACTGCGCTACCCATGACATTGTGACGGAGGCCACACGCACGGGTAATATCTTCAATGTCCCTGCGGGATGGGATTTTGGCAGTCCCCGCTGGATTCTTGGCTTTATGTATATTGCAAATACCATCCATCCGGAGATCTTTTCCTTTGACCTAAAGGAAGAGGAACGGGAATTCTATCGAAAATTCTATGGGATTACGTCCGGTGAAATTGTGCAGAACCGGGATTTCTCCCGGCCATCTGTGTAGGATATGACATAATCCACCCACCTATTTTGCAAAACTGAGAATTTTAGCCGGTGAATGTGGTAGACAGAGTGGTTTTTGGTAGTGGTTTTCGGTAGTGGTTTTCGGTAGTGGTTTTCGGTAGTGGTTTTTGGTAGTGGTTTTTGGTAGTGGTTTTTGGTAGTGTTATTCCCGTGTTAGCGCACCGCGCTGCAGTGCAAGAAACATCGTCAGGTCATCCAGCGTCTTTGGGATGTACTCGTGGACGACCACGGACGGGCAAGCGATCTCCACCATTGTCCGTGCCTCCGGAAGAGAGAGGGGCCGGTGCTGATCCGTGAGGGTGGCATGCTGATATTCAAATGCCCCCTGATCATGGCGTTGCATGGAATTATATCCGTTCGGGATGCCCCGTCGGATGCGTTCCTGCCGAAGGGAATGCGAACCGCTCCAGTGGAGATGGATGACATCAATCCGGTTGAGAACCTCCCGGGGCAGGGTTTCGATGCAATCGCAGACAGTGGCGATGCAGTCCTCTTCTCTGTCAGAGGTGGCGATGCAGTTCATGAGGTGACCTGTGTCGAGAAGGAATCCGTAGTCTGAGAACTCCAGTTGGTCCATGAAGGCAAGGCAGGCGTCCGGGTCGGTGTAGGTGAGGCCGGGATACCAGAGGTTCTCAAACATGAGCGTAACCGGCGGCTCATTGCCGGGGAAGGCAGCCACCAGTTCATTGAGAAAGACTGCCGCCCGTTCAAGCACGTCCCGGTCATCCCGTGCATATGTCCGGGTAAACATCTCTGCCGTGTGATAATAGCCGAGGTGATAGACTGCATAGCCTGCGTGAAGGCGGGCGGCCCGCTCAAGTTGGAGACGCAGGGCGGCAACGTAATCCTGATGCGTGCTGAAGGCAAAAAATGGTGGTTCAAAACGGACGGCTCCTTCACTGCCACAGATGGTGACCTCTCCTGTTCGCCGGGTGTTCGCCACGATTTCCCGGTCTCTCTGTTTCCCCTGCCCTTCTTCCATCATCTCCAGCCAGCCTGAGTGAAACGGCAGGTGGACGCCTTGCACCAACCCTGCGGGTACATCTGACGGAGACGGATCCTCATAACCGATGTGAACTACCTCTGGGCTAAAGACCCAGAGGCTTCCTGCTTCATCCCCCAAACT
>CAZFXY010000012.1:0-20019 GCA_964523185.1 uncultured Methanoculleus sp. | reverse complement strand
GCGTTCCACTGGGATTGTTGTAATAGCATTTCATCACCACATACCCCCGCGCACAAATTTCACCCGGCATACCCCGCGGCACGATCCGTTGCGTCTGGGGATCAACGATCTTTATTTCCACATGCGGGAATGCCTTGCCCACGGTCGATACGCGACGCTCAATCGGATCGTGTGTCGTCGTCATGGTCACCCCCGGTGAGGTCTCAGTCTGACCATACACGATCACAACATCGGTCATGTTCATCTTTTGAGAGATAGCCCGCATATACTCTGTTGGACAGGGTGAACCGGCCATGATTCCCGTCCTGAGGGTATCGTACTTATATTTGGTGAAATTCGGATGCTTAAGTTCAGCAATAAACATCGTCGGAACCCCATGCAATGCCGTGCACTTCTCTTCCTGAACCGTCTGCAACACTGCTTCAGCATCAAACGTCGCGGATGGCAGGACCATGGTTGCACCATGCGTGATGCATGCCAGATTTGAGAGTACCATCCCGAAACAATGGTAAAAGGGCACCGGAATACAAAGCCGGTCATTGTTGGTAAACGCCATCCCTTCGCCAATAGAGAAGCCATTATTCAGCACATTGTGGTGGGTGAGCACCACACCCTTTGGGTAGCCCGTCGTGCCCGATGTATACTGAATATTGATGGGATCATCAAACGAGAGGGACTCTGCACGTTCTTCAAGCTCATCCGGACTGATGTTTTTTCCTTTCTCAAGGATTTCATCCCAGGTGAACATGCCGTTATAGGGGATATCCCCCATGAATACCACATTGCGAAGAAACGGATACTTCTCGCTGGATATCTTGCCCGGTCTGTTCTCAATGGCTTCCGGACACGTCGCATAGAACATGCCGACATAATCGGACGACTTGAACCGGCCCTGCAAAATGAGCGTGTGCACCTCTGCCTGCTTCAATGCATAATCCAGCTCAAACGTGCGGTACGCCGGATTAATATTGACCATAATGGCGCCGATTTTTGCGGTGGCAAACTGAACAAGAATCCATTCTGCATAATTCATTGCCCAGATAGCAACGCGGTCACCTTTTTTGACACCGATTGCCATCAGACTGCGCCCCAGCACCTCCACACGGGCATTAAATTCTGCATATGTCCAGCGGATCTCCTGTTCGACCGAGACGACTGCCTCGGTATCGGGATATTTAGCGACTGTGGCGTCAAGCATATCTCCAATCGTCATCCCAATCAGGGGGATGTCAGAGATGCCACTGGAGTAACTGTGCCGATTCATCACAACAATATCTT
Organism: uncultured Methanoculleus sp.; assembly: GCA_964523185.1. Lineage (GTDB taxonomy): Archaea > Halobacteriota > Methanomicrobia > Methanomicrobiales > Methanomicrobiaceae > Methanogenium. The sequence continues at coordinate 18,741 of CAZFXY010000012.1, read as the reverse complement.
TTTCTATAGATACTTATGAATCGCGATCGTAATCACAATTCTTATTACCCATAGCACCGACATTATTATGCAATTCTGTGGGGGTCGTGGCCTAGTCCGGCATGGCGACGGGCTCCAGCGGTCTTTGCGTATGATGAACAATGGGTCTACTGAAAACCTGATGATGACCCGTTGGAGCACTGATGCAAATCGTGCTCACGCATGTCGGAGACACCCGTCGATCGTGAGTTCAAATCTCACCGACCCCACTTTTTGAGAGTGTTTTTATTAGCCTACATCAAATCTATACTAGCTTAGGAGACATTCATGTATCTTATAGGAGAATCACTCGAGGGCGAAGGCATTGAACTTGCCCACATCGATCTTATGATCGGTGATAAAAACGGACCGATTGGCACTGCATTTGCCAATGCGATGTCCCAGTTGTCTGCGGGCCATACGCCCCTGCTTGCGGTCATCCGCCCAAATCTGCTGACAAAACCAGCTACCCTCATTATACCAAAGGTTACCCTCAAAAAGGGATCCCAGGTTAATGCAATGTTTGGTGCGGTGCAGGCCGCTGTGGCCAAAGCTGTTGCTGACAGCGTTGAAGAAGGTGTCTTTGATTCCGTTGATATTGAAGATATTGTCATTATGGCAGGCGTCTACCTGCACCCGGACGCAGCAGACTACAACCGTATTTACCGCTATAACTACGGCGCTACAAAGCAGGCCATTTCACGGGCATTTGAAAAATTCCCGAGCAAAGAAACGCTCTTAAAAGAGAAAGACCGTGCAGGACATGCGGTTATGGGCTTTAAGGTCCACCGCCTCTGGGATCCGCCATATCTGCAGGTGGCCATGGATCTTGTCGACATGGCATCCGTTGAACGTGTCCTGACCCAGGTGCCAAAAAATGACCATGTGCTCATTGAAGCAGGCACCCCTCTGATCAAACAGTTCGGGCTGAATGTGGTATCAGAGATACGCAAGATACGCCCGGACGCATTTATCATTGCAGACTTAAAGACGCTGGACACCGGAAATCTTGAAGCACGGATGGCAGCAAACGCAACTGCAGACGCTGTTGTTGTTTCAGGCCTTGCTCCGGTATCAACCATCGAGAAATTCATCCTCGAAGCAAAAAAGACCGGCATATACTCAGTCATTGACATGCTCAATGTTGAAGATCCTGTTGCACTCGTCAAAGACCTTGCCAGCCGTGGCGCAACGCCAGGCATTGTTGAACTACACCGTGCAATCGATGACGAAGGCACTGAGTATAACTGGGGTAATATCGCAGCCATCAAAGAAGCAGCCGGTGGAAACCTTCTCGTCGCAACCGCAGGTGGTATCCGCCAGCATGTGGTAAAGACCGCCCTGAAATCCGGCGCAGACATCCTTGTGGTGGGTCGCGCCATCACCGCTAGCAAGAACATCAAAAACGCAGCTGAACAGTTCATCGAAGAACTCAACTGCGAAGAGATCGACCAGTTTAGAGTAATGACCGATTTTTAATCGGTCAATATTCAACAATGGTCGATTTCTAAACGCAACTCACAAAAAAATACCGAAGCGGGCATATCCCGCTTCCCTCATATCTCTATTGTTCCACCAGGTGCAAGCACCTCTACCCGGATATCAGTCGTCCGTTCAAGCGATTTCTTAAACAACGCTGCATCCTGTTCAATGGCAGGAAAGGTATGGTAATGCATCGGGATGACCGTATCAGCACCGATAAACTCAGCAGCCATCATTGCCTCAGCCGGCCCCATCGTATATCTCCCGCCAATCGGCAGCAATGCCACCTCGGGGTGATAGAGTTCTCGAATAAGCTTCATATCAGAAAAAAGCCCCGTGTCACCGGCATGATAAATAACCCTGTCATCCATCCGTATCACAAACCCGGCCGCTACCCCCCCATAGAATCCCTGCTGCCCTGACGCTTCAAGCCACGATGAATGAAGGGCAGGCGTCATCGTAAACCGGACACCCTCAACCTCGATGGTACCGCCGATATTCATTCCTTCTGCAGCCCTCCCCCTGCCCTGAAGCCAGTGGGCAATCTCGTTCATTGCAACAACAGGTGCGGAAAATGACAGCGTCTCGCCAAAATGATCCGCATGTCCATGAGTAAGGGCCACAATGTCTACATCCTTTGGAACGGACCCCTCAGGAATAAAGGGATCAACAATAACTCTTTTTGAGCCTTCGATCACAAAGCATGAATGACCAAGCCATGTTATCTTTACACTTTTCACCATCTTCACCGTCCTTCATCAGATACAGATTATCACAAACGATACAAAAAAAAGAAAAATTGCCATTCAATAATTTTTCAGCTGATATCTGTTATCCGATATCAGCCAGTTCAGCTTCCGTAGTGTCGATTGCTTCTGTCAGTCCATCATTCGTCAGTCCGCCGGTCATCGACTCAGTCAGATCACGATCCTCCATCACATCGCGAATCCGTTCGAGATACGGATCCAGGGTAGGATCACGCTCCTGCTCAATCACATGCCGGTACTCACGCAGCGTAGACGGGCTAATACCAAGTTCTTCGCTGATCTCCTTCATCGTGATGCCGGAATCCAGCAGCTGCTCCATCCGTGCGCGTTCAAACGGCATCTTGAAATCAAGGTCGCGGAACAACTTCAGCCGGACACGGGCACGCGCAACGGTCTTGGAAAGTTTCTCATCACCAAGAACCCGCGCAATTTCCGTATCATTCTTCCCTTCATAGTATGCACAGACCAGCTGGGCAAGCTGGCGGGGGGGAAGCTTCGTCTTAAAATGACCCTGATCAAGGATATCACGCATGACAAGAGCCACTTCACGTTCGATAGCATCCTTATCGCGGAGCGTCCCGTGAATCTTTCTCATCGGTTCAACAATGGTTGTCTTGTTGGTAATATCGGTGAAAAGATCAAGAAGTTCCTTTTTGCGCTGGTTCATCCTCACTTGTTTCTTATTTTTACTTTCACGCATTGTATTCACCAAGATCTGCTTTATAATGTATATACTGGAATATAAGCCTTCTCTTCTATGCACTATTCAATACCGGGCTCGTTAATATCTCTTTTATAATCATGCGTAGAATATAGAGGAAAGCAGTGATCCATAATGGGCGATATCTACGATAATGTAATAGAACTTGCAAGAAGGCGAGGCTTTGTCTGGCCGTCTTCAGAATGCTACGGGGCCGTAGCCGGATTTATTGATTATGGCCCCCTTGGAGCAATGCTGAAACGGAAGATCGAAAATCTCTGGCGTGGTTTTTACATCATCCGTGAGGGATACTATGAAATCGAAGCACCTACGGTCGGTGTTGAATCGATTTATATTGCTTCAGGCCACGTCAAGGGGTTTGCGGATAAAATGTGTCAGTGTCCGGTATGCAGGGAATACCACCGGGCAGACCACATCGCTACAGACCACGGGACAGCACATGCTGATTCCCTGAGTCCGGAAGCATTAGCAGAGATTGTTAATGGCCTCCCCTGTCCGTCATGCGGAGAGCTGATGGAAAACGTTGATGTGTTCTACTTTAACCTGATGTTTCAGACCACAATCGGACCGGGTTCACAGAGAACCGGATACCTTCGCCCGGAAACAGCACAGGGAATATTTATAGACTTCAACCGTCTCTCACGGTTTTACCGGGAAAAACTGCCGTTTGGGGCGGTTCAGATCGGCAAATCCTATCGAAATGAGATCTCTCCCCGGCAGGGAATGATCCGTCTCCGTGAGTTTACTCAGGCAGAAGCGGAAATATTTATTCATCCTGACCATAAGGATCATCCGGATTTCAGCCGGTATGCAGACTATGTTATCCCCCTATGGGGACAGACGCACCAGATGCAGGATATACCGCCGGTTACCCCCACGATGCGCGAGGCCGTTGATTCCGGACTGGTTGCAAACGAGTATGTGGCCTATTATATTGCTCTGACGCATGAGTTTTTGACCCAGGTCGGTATCAATCCGGATAAACTTCGGTTCCGGCAGCACCTTCCCACAGAATGTGCCCATTACGCACTGGACTGCTGGGATGCAGAGATATTTTCAGAACGTTTTGGCTGGGTTGAAGCGGTCGGGATTGCCGACCGTACGGATTATGACCTAAAAGCCCATGCAAAAGAGAGTGGCGACAAATTTTCCGTGTTCGTACCCTATGATGAAGTGCGGTATGAAAAGCGCAGAACAATTGTGCCGGATATGGGTGCACTGGGGCCACAGTATCGGGGAAAAGCAAAGGCAGTCGCCGATGCACTGATCGCATCTGCGCCCGGGCCGGACGGTGCAACCATCACCATGGATGGAGAAGTTCTTTTTATCCCCTCAGACCTCTACCAGATTCGTGAAGAGACGGTTGAGGTGCGTGGCGAAGAAGTCGTGCCCCACGTTGTCGAACCATCATACGGCATTGACCGGATACTGTACTGTAGCCTTGAACATGCCTACGAAGAAGAGGATGTGGAAGGGGAAGTACGGAAAGTGCTCCACTTAAATCCAATAATTGCTCCGATACAGGCCGCAGTATTCCCGTTGATGAACAAGGACGGACTTGACACCATTGCACGGGATCTCGCCACAGACCTCCAAAAACATGGTTTTGTTGCGCAGTATGACGATAACGGAGCAATCGGAAGGAGATACCGACGGCAGGACGAGATCGGCACCCCATATACCATTACCGTTGATTATGATTCATTAGAGGACAATACCGTCACTCTGCGTGAGAGAGACAGCATGCAGCAGGTGCGTCTGCTGACCACCCATGTGCCGGAAACACTCTCCCGCCTGATTCAGGGAACCCTGCCGTTTTCAGAAGCGGGCAGGAAGATATGAATTATATATCCCACCCTTTTATCAAACCGGACGCCATTGAAAAACGTGATTACCAGCTTTCCATCGCGGCATCGGTGCTGCAGGAAAACTCAATGGTTGTGTTGCCAACGGGTCTCGGGAAGACCGTCATTGCCCTGATAGCAACCGCCTCACGTTTGCTGAATGCGGGCGGCAAGATGCTAATGGTGGCACCAACGAAACCTCTTGTTGAGCAGCATTATCGTTTTTTTTCCCAATACCTTTGTATTCCCAACGCAGGAAAGACCGATACAGAGACTTCAGAAACTGACTCTGGTGTCTTCACCATGTTCACCGGCGAAACACCGGGCAAAAAGCGAGTGGAGCAGTGGGAGAATGCCACCTGCATCTTTGCAACACCCCAGGTCATCAAAAATGATTGCCTCGCCAGCAGATACCGTCTCACCGATGTATCGCTGGTGATCGTGGATGAATGCCACCGGGCAGTCGGCAACTATGCATACGTATTCATCGCACAGGAGTATTTCCGGCAGGCAAAAAATCCGCTTCTGCTTGCAATGACTGCCTCCCCGGGCAGCAATCAGGAAAAGGTGCAGGAGATCTGTGAAAATCTCATGGTAGGGCGGCTGGAGAGCCGTACGGACACCGATGCGGACGTAATACCCTACATTCACGAACGGGACATCACCCATATCCCCGTCCCATTACCTCCAGAACTCCAGCATGTCGTTAAAACACTGAACCAACTCATGGGCACCCGTATTTCCACGCTCTCAGGACTCGGGTATACGGTACCTGCCCCCGATAAATTGTCGATGAAGGCAATGAATGCCATATCAGCACAGGTGCAGGCACGCATCAAACAGCAGGATCAAACGGGATTTTTCGGCGCATCCATTCATGCCGAGTGCATGAAACTGCGCCACGCCATCTCCCTTGCAGAAACCCAGGGGAGTGATGCACTCAAACGCTACCTGTTCAAACTGCAGGGGGAGGCTGCCGATCCAACGGCATCAAAGGCAAGCATTCGTCTTGCACAGGATCAGGCATTCCAGCATGTCATCGCTCAGGCAAACGGGTGGCAGGAAGAACTCCTGCAAAAGCCGGAATACATCGCACAAATCGTGCAGAAGCAGCTCACCGAATTCCCGGACAGCAGAATTATTGTCTTTGCCACCTTTCGCGACACGGTCAATCTGATCGTTGAAAAACTGACCGCACAGGGCATTGAAAGCCATCGGTTTGTCGGGCAGGCAAGTCGTGATACCGAGAAGGGATTAACGCAAAAAGAGCAGCTTGCAACCTTGGCTCAATTCCGGGAAGGCGCGTTTAAAGTGCTTGTCGCCACATCTGTCGGTGAAGAGGGTCTCGACGTCCCCTCCACCGACCTCGTGATATTCTACGAAGCCGTTCCGTCTGAAATACGCAGCATTCAGCGCAAAGGAAGAACCGGAAGACATGGTGCAGGCAGTATCATCGTTCTTGTCACCAAGGGCACCGCCGATGAAACCTATCGGTGGATCAGTCAGTCACGGGAGAAATCCATGCAGAAAAGCATCTCTTCACTCAAGAAAACCCCTCATGCCATCTTTCCCGTACCAAAAGACAAGGAGCAGCAGATGAGCATTATCGGCTTTGCGACCGAACCAATGCAGACGATCATTGGCCTTGACCGTGAGCCGGAAGAGATCGGCCCTGATGATGAACCGGAAAAAAAGATCATCGCCGATGATCGGGAGACGTCATCAGCTGTGGTGGAATTACTGTACAAAAAGGATACGCTCCGCCTTGAAATAGCCCGACTTGAATACGGCGACTATGCTATCGGAGACCAGATGCTTGTCGAGAGAAAAACGGCGCGGGATTTTGTTGACACCCTCGTTGAACGGGATCTGCTGGGCCAGATAAAACAGATGGCGGGTGCCTGTGAACACCCGGTGCTGATCATTGAAGGCACAGACCTCTATACCCAAAGAAACATTGCGCCCAATGCCATCCGGGGCGCCCTTGCTGCGATCAGTGTGCAATTCGGTGTTTCGGTATTCATGGTGTCCGGGCCGGAGGAGACAGCAGAAATGCTGTATGTCCTCATGAACCGTGAACGGGGAGAACCATCAGGGAAACCGTCACTGCACCACCATAAATCCTACCGGTCAGAACGGGAACACCTTGAATATATTCTGTCATCATTTCCCGGAATCGGCCCGCACCAGGCCCGCAGTCTCTTAACACACTTTGGCACGCTTTCTGCGGTACTATCTGCATCAGAACAACAACTCAGAGAGGTGGAAGGCATCGGCCCAAAAATATCAAGGATTATCACCTCACTCTCCCATAAAAAATATTAACGGATATTCAACACTTTTTTAGCGTCTGCAGGGCATCCGTTCCTGCGCGCACTGCATCCATGTATATTTTTGCATCTTCCGGGCGTGAGGCTTCCATCGCCCTGGTGCACAGCACACAGATCGTTTGCTCCAAAGACTCACACACAGCACCGGATAGAAGGGCCGGTGTCTTTTCAGCCTGATGGTAGGAAATAACCGGTTTTTCCGGCAATGTATCCACATTATCCGCAGAAACCCCTGGTTTACCGAGTTCCTTGCAGATGACACAGCATTGTTCCCCTTGGATCTCAAACATGGGCGCTCCACAATCCTTGCATGTAGCAGAAAGCATCCGCCCTCCGCTCAGTAAATAGGATGCCATTATTTCATCTTCATTTTTCATCTGTTGCCTCCGACTTCTTAACCATCTTATATATGCTAATACTAAAATGTATACTGCGAAGGTGGAAAAAATGGGTGACCCAGAAGTAACAATCAAAAACTGTATCATGATGCTCCAGCAGATGATGGAAGATAATTCCGTTCCGCGTAATATCAGGAGAGTCGCAGATGATACCCGCAAAGTGCTCAGCGATGATTCTCAGCAGCTTGGTCTGCGTGCCGCAACTGCGATATCCATCATTGATGAAATCAGTAATGATCCAAACATGCCGGTTCACGCCCGCACACGGATTTGGGAACTGGTCTCCCAGTTAGAGACCGTTCCTCTGGACTAATTTTTATTACCTTTTTCTTAGTCGATGCATTTCGGCTGTTTGTTCTCCTGCAATACCGTGAATATCAGGAATCAAAATCAGTGCAGGCACCATGTGACTCGTCCCCGTGACGCTGTGAGAGAAAAAGAGACGTCCTCATGTCAGGCTCCATAAAGCTCTCAGAGGACTGCTGTCACGAGCACAATGCATTTCTGATACATACCCTATACCTATCCATCCGATGGAGATGTGACGCCCCTAAAATATGCATATTTGGTTTACCCGTGACAACCAGACGCCACAGGGCATCTCTCTCTCACACAACTGTTCGAAACAGGCACCTGAACAAAGAACCCCCAGCCGCGTCCTCATGTGGCATGCGGGGAACATGCTCTGCATCTCCGTAGGGCATTTCTCTTTCATGACAGAATGAATGACAACCGCGTTACTGCACATTCACACCGAATCTCCTTCCAACGGGTACACGGTGCATCGAGTAGCAGCGATGTATGCGAGAATGACACTCCCCCTCATCATTCAGAGACTCAAAACCGAACCCTCCAGTAAACCAATTACCCGATTACCCTTGCACCAGAAGAGCATCAGGGCTAAAAAGGCGAATGGTGCATGGAAAAACAATATCAGGACGGAAAAGGCGAATGGTGCATGGAGAAACAATATCAGGACGGAAAAGGTGAATGCTGTATGGAGAAACAATATCTGGACTAAAAAGGCGAATGGTGCACGGAGAAACAATATCAGGACGGAAAAGGTGAATGCTGCATGGAAAAACAATATCAGGGCGGAAAAGGTGAATGCTGCATGGAAAAACAATATCTGGACTAAAAAGGCGAATGCTGCATGGAAAGACAATAAAAAGGCAAAAGATTGCAGATATCTATCCATCTGACAAGGCATCACATTATCAAAGATACCTGTATCCCAGCGCCTGTCATGTTTGGTATCAGTGCAGAAACGCCCCTTCCGGCAATGAAGGACACGAAAAAAAGAATGAGAAAGTAATGAATAAATTAATTAATATTCATCCATATCTTCGGGTTCAGCATCCGGCTCATCTTCATAATCCGTATCTGAGTCATCTTTATTCTCAGCATCCGGCTCATCTTCATAATCCGTATCCCGATCCATATCGAACTCAGCACCAGCGCCATTCTTAGCGTCAGTTTCGACGTCAACTGCTTCCGGTTCGGATTTAATAATGGTGAACCCAACGAGGCTGTCACCATCGTCGAGTTTCATAATTCTGACACCCCGTGTCCCCCGTTTCTGGATGGAAATCTCTGATGCTGATGTCCGGATCACAATCCCGGACTGACTCATCAAGAGAATCTCATCATCATCAGAGACTGCCTTGGAAGATACAACCCCGGCGGAGAAATCGGTCTTAATATTTCTGACACCCATGGTTGCACGCCCATGCCCCATGAACTCATCAAATTCTGTTCTCTTGCCGTATCCCCGTTCGGTTATGGTCAGCAGCATACGATCTTTATCAATCACCGCAATATCCTGCAGCTTGTCACCATAGCGGAGTCTGATACCGATAACACCCAGTGCATTTCTGTGCCGCAAAGGAATTAACGCAACATTGAACCGGAGACTCTGCCCAAACCGGGTAGTAAGGATCAGATCACTCGTAGCATCAATGCTCTTTACATAAGCCAGTTCATCATTCTCCCGGAGGCTGATTGCATTGATACCATTGGCGCGGGGACGGGAGAATTCTTCCTGAGGAATTTTGACGACCATCCCTTCCGTTGTTGCAAAAAGGAAGAAATTCTCATCACTGAACTCAGAAACCGGGATAATAGCCGTAACCCGCTCATCATTGAGATCAAGGAGATTCACAATCGCCTTGCCCCGACTCGTTCGGCTGGCTTCCGGAATATCATACACCTTCAGCCAGTAGGCTCTCCCGCCAGAGGTAAAACACAGCAGATAATCATGCGTGCAGGCAGTGAAAACCTTCTGGACAGCGTCATCCTCCTTTGTTGTCATCCCAATGATACCCCGTCCTCCACGGTGCTGGGCGCGATAGGTCTCTAATGGCATTGATTTAATGTAATTGTCATCGGTCAGGGAAATGACCACCTCACGATTCTCGATGAGATCTTCTCTATTAAACTCACCTTCAAACGGAATAATCTTGGTTCTTCTTTCATTCCCGTATTTCTCACCAAGCACGGTAATTTCTTCTCTGATCACGGCGAGAATGTTTTTGTCTTCAGCGAGAATCGTGGAGAGTCGCTCAATTTCCCGGTGCAGCAGATCCCTTTCATCCACAATCTTCTGGTGCTCGAGGGCAGCAAGACGGCGAAGCTGCATCTTCAGAATGGCATCCGCCTGAATGGCGTCCAGACCAAACTGTTCAATCAATGCGATGGACGCTTCCTCACCGGTCTTTGAGGCCCGGATGGTGGCGATGACCTCGTCAATACGGTCAAGGGCAAGCAGCAGCCCTTTCAGGATATGCTGACGATCTTCGGCTTTCTTCAGATCAAACTCGGTACGTCGCCGCACCACTTCACGCCGGTGGAGAAGATATTCATCAATGATGGAGCGCAGACCCAGTACTTTGGGCTGAACATCTACAATAGCCAGATTAATGATGCCAAAGGTGGTTTCAAGAGCAGTGTGCTTATATAACTGATTTAAGACCGTAAGGGGATGGGATGCGCGTTTCAGTTCAATGACAACACGAATTCCGTCCTTATCGGATTCGTCACGGATATCACTGATGCCTTCGATTTTCTTTTCATGGACAAGACCCGCCATCTGTTCAATCATCCGGGATTTGTTGACCTGGAACGGAATCTCAGAGATGATGATGCGTGGTTTCTTTTCCTCATCTTCAATCTCTGCGACGCCCCGGATACGGATTTTTCCTCTTCCGTCCTGATATGCACTTTTAATGCCTGATGTGCCGAGAATAACACCGCCGGTCGGAAAATCAGGACCTGGCATAATGGTCATCAGATCTTCGATGGTGACATCAGGATTATCAATGACCGCTGCGATGGCGCGTGAAACCTCCCCCAGGTTATGGGGAGCCATGTTGGTTGCCATACCCACAGCAATTCCGGTGGTGCCGTTTACTAAGAGATTCGGAAATTTGCCCGGAAGAACTGAGGGCTCTTTGAGTGATTCATCAAAATTCGGGACGAAGTCCACCGTTTCTTTATTGATATCCTCCAAGAGTTCCTCTGCAACCGGATCAAGACGTGCTTCAGTGTACCGCATGGCTGCTGCTGAATCGCCATCAATGGAACCAAAGTTACCCTGTCCTTCAACCAGCATATGCCGGTAGGCAAACGGTTGAGCCATCTTAACAAGCGTGTCATAGATAGAGGAATCACCGTGGGGGTGATACTTACCCATAACATCTCCCACCACACGAGCACTCTTTTTAAACGGCTTATCATGGGTATTCCCCATCTCGCCCATCGCAAAGAGCGTACGCCGATGAACGGGCTTGAGACCGTCACGCACATCGGGAATCGCCCGACCGATAATGACACTCATTGCATAGTCAATATAGGAGGATTTCATCTCCTGCTCAATATTGACAGGAATAATACGGCCTCTCTCACCTCTCTCTTCAGATGTCAAGGTTCGTCACCTCCTTTGCATGACGCCGGATAAAATCACGGCGGGCAGTGACATCACTCCCCATGAGTTTTTCAAAGATATCGTTTGCATAACTTGCATCTTCAACATGCACCTTTTTCAGCACCCGGGATGCAGGTGCCATGGTCGTATCCCAGAGCTGCTGGGCGTTCATTTCACCCAGACCTTTGTAGCGCTGGATGTGCGTGCCTTTCTCTCCCAGCTCCTTTGCATACTCCCGCATCTCCTCTTCCGTGTATGCGTAATACTCCGTTTTTCCCCGTGAAACCCGGTACAGTGGCGGCTGGGCGATATAAATATAGCCTTCTTCAATCAGCTGCGGCATATAGCGGTAAAAGAACGTTAACAGAAGCGTACAGATGTGAGCGCCGTCAACATCCGCATCGGTCATGAGAATGATATGATGATACCGGCAGCGTTCAATATCGAATGTTTCCGCAATGCCGGTTCCGATGGCAGAAATTAATGTCTGAATCTCGATATTCTTCAGGATTTTGACCGGGTTTGCCTTCTCGACATTCAGAATTTTTCCCTTTAACGGGAGAATTGCCTGGAATTTTCGATCCCTCCCCTGTTTTGCCGAACCGCCTGCAGAATCTCCCTCGACAATATAGATTTCACTCTTCGACGGATCACGCTCTGAACAATCAGCCAGTTTCCCCGGAAGACCGGAGCTTTCAAGGGTACTCTTTCGGCGGGCAAGCTCACGGGCTTTCTTTGCCGCTTCACGTGCTCTCGCCGCGGTCTTGGCTTTCTCGATGATTACCTGAATCACCTTCGGGTTCTCTTCGAAATACGTTGACAGCGACTGATAGACCAGTGAATCCACAATGCCCCTGACATTTGAGTTCCCCAGTTTCGTCTTCGTCTGTCCTTCAAACTGCGGTTCAGCCAGCTTAATCGCAATCACCGCATTCAGACCTTCCCGGACGTCCTCACCCCGCAGAGGAACAGACAGGTCTTTTAACAAATTATTATTCCGTGCCACCGTGTTTATCGAACGGGTGAGAGCACTCCGGAATCCCTCAAGATGGGTACCTCCTTCCCGGGTGTTGACGCTGTTGACAAAGGTCAGCATTGTTTCGTTATAGGCAGCCGTATACTGCAACGCTACTTCAACCTCTACCTTGTTTACCTCATCACGGGATTCCAGATAGATAACATCACGGTGAATCGCTTCTTTTTCACCGATAATATAGGTCACAAATTCACTGATACCGCCTTCATAATGGAACGTATCGGTGTCTCCCGTCCGTTCGTCAAGGATTGTTATCGATATGCCCTTATTCAGGAATGCGAGCTCACGCATCCGGTAACTCAGTTTATCGTAATCAAAGTCAAGTGTCTCAAAGATTGCAGGGTCAGGTTTGAAACAGATGATGGTGCCCCGTTTATGATCTCCTTTATTCTGATCACATTCAGTAAGCGGCATCGTAAGAAGACCTTTCTGGAAGGCAATGGAATAGATTTTTCCATCCCGGAATACGGTTGCAGAAAGCTCTGATGAAAGCGCATTAACAACCGACACACCAACCCCGTGAAGACCGCCGGAGACCTGATATGTTGACTTATCAAATTTCCCTCCTGCATGGAGAACGGTCAGGACGACCTCAATGGCACTCTTCTTGTATTTGGGCATCATGTCAACGGGGATACCCCGTCCATTGTCCTCAACAATACAGGCACCGTCTTCGGTCAGGGTGACAGAAATAGTATCACAGAATCCACCCAGTGCTTCATCGATTGCATTGTCAACGACCTCGTAGACAATATGATGCAGTCCCCGTTCATTCGTACTGCCGATATACATCGCAGGACGTTTCCTGACGGCTTCAAGTCCTTCAAGAACGGTGATATTGCTGCCCGTATATCCGCTTTTTTCAGCCATCAAGAATACTCCTGAATGGTGTTTTTACTGTAGACATATCACGCTGTTTTTTCATAACCGCCATTAAAACCTCAACTCTCACAGAATCAAAAATGTCAATGAAATGAATCACTATAATATAGGGTTTTTTAGACTTAAATGGTTGCTCAATCTCCCATTCACCGTCTCAGTCATATTTGCCGATTTGAGGGTCGGGGATGCCAAGGTGCCGGTCAATGGCAACCACCAGTCTGTTGAGAATACGTATCACCGATTGCGCATCCTCTTTATCCATGGTACCCGGCTGGTGCCACATGATATTCTTGCGAAGCAGGGTCACCAGCTCTTCAACATCCGTTCCCAGAAACTGTTCGGGTACCTGCATCTCGGTGAGATGGTCACTGACGCCTCCCCATGCCTGCTCCGGCGGCATGGCAAAATGTTTTGCAACCAACATGATATTCGTGATAAACCCCCGGCCAAATTGACTGTCCATACCATTACCTCATCTTACTACATGAAAAAAATACTGGCCTGCACGCCCCAGGACATCGGTCAGAATAAATGCCGGCCTGCACGCTCCAGGACAATGAACAGAAAAAAGTGATTGTCTATCGTCTGCTGCCAAAAATCAGGCTCATGAGTTCTTTTTTCGCAAATCTACGCGCTACCCGGAAGATAGTGGGATTTTTCAGCAACTGAAGCACTAAATCCTTTGGCCGATCCATATCCCCATATTCAACAATCACCCGTTTCATCTCCGGCGTGTTCAGCGCCTTACAGATATCATAGACATCCTGCGTAGAGACCGTTGACCTCATTTCCAGGAATCGATACCCGAAATCCAGTTCTTTGCCAAAGTCTTTCTTCCAGGCAGTTTCGTAGGGCGCGAGAGATGCATCATCAAACCGATCCTCTTCACAGCAGACACACGCCACACCTGCGGCATACCGGGAGGAACGGACACCGGTATAAATCCCCCCTCCCGACGTGGGTTTTGCAAATCCGGCTGCATCACCCACAAACAGCGTCTGTTTGCCATAGGTTTGGGGCATCATTCCCATCGGGATGGTGCCGGTCACCTGATGCAGGCATGAATCACTGAATGTGCGAATAAATGAGGAAAAACGGCTCTGCACCTCCGCTCCTCCTGCAAGACCCACCCGTGCCCTGCCCTCTCCGGCAGGTATTACCCAGCCAAAAAAATCCGGAGAGACATCAGGATACAGATGCACAAAGGAGGCATCGGTTTCACAAGGAACATCGGCCTGAATGCCGGCATAAAACCGGGGAGGCGGCGTCATGCCCCGCATAGCTCTGACAGGGCTGCGTGGTCCGTCTGCAGCAATGAGCAGACGAAACGGAATCTCCCGGTGACCGCCGACTCCCTTGGTACAAAGCACATTGTCCCGGATACCATACGCATAGGTTTTAACCATGATATCAGCACCGGCTGATACCGCATTCTCTGCCATTTCACGGTCAAGGGCCCCTCTGTCCACCACGAAAGCCTTTGTTTTACCGGCATCAAAATTTAGTTCACACCCAAGGGAAGAGTGAAGTGTGGCGCCCTGCACCGTCTGAATCATTGAATCCGCCGACACCTGACACTCCGAGAAGGCATTTTCGCTCAGAAGACCGGCACACTGAACCGGATATCCGACAGCAGCATGCTCTTCTACCATGAGCGTCCGGAGCCCCGACATCGCACAGTATCGTGCTGCTGCAGACCCGGCAGGCCCTGCACCAACAACAACTACATCGTACATTACCATTCAATTGGGGCGAATCATGGATAAAAACTCGGAAAATGCTTTCACATTCAAAGAATCCGACCAGTGAAGAGGTATATACCCCGTCAGAGTTCATTAGTACACTATCGATGAAAGATGATACCGATTTTATGTGGAAACAATGCCTGATTATTCGCAGTGATGTGAAAATGAGCTGTGGGAAAAAGTGTGCGCAACTCGCTCACGCGGCGGTTGGGGCGTATGAAACGTCGGATAAAATCACACGGAAAAAATGGTTTCATGAAGGGATGAAAAAAGTGATACTAAAGGCTCCCTCTCTGCGCAGTCTCTATGAAATCAAGACCTACGCAGAAATGGCAGGAATATCCACCTCGCTGATCACGGATGCAGGCCGGACGGAGGTTGAACCCGGCACCGTCACAGCCCTTGGACTGGGTCCGGCGCTCTCAGAGGACCTGGATAAAATAACCGGGGACCTGCAGCTCTTATGAAGCTCTCACCCTATCCTGTCGAACAGACACTCGGGATGAAGTACTATGTCTGTGAGAATGAAGGTATCCAGGGCCTCTTGCGACAGGTTGCAGAGGATTTCGTGGTGGATGAAATAAACAACCCTGTAGGATCATCCGGCAAATATCTGATTTGCAGCCTCCGGAAAAAGAACTGGGAACTCCAGCGTGCAGTAAAGGAACTGGCAAAAATACTTAATGTCAGTCACCGCCGGATTTCGTGGGCAGGCACCAAAGACAAACATGCCATCACCACCCAGCTGATATCCCTGTATGACATCACTGAAGCGGATATCGAAAATATTCATCTGACAGACATCACCCTGACGCCGGTCGGTCGATCCGATCGGCAGTTATCGTTAGGAGATCTGCAGGGAAACCGCTTTGAAATCACCCTGCGCTCATGCATCTCAGACGACCTCGCCGGGGTCGTCGCACAGACAGATGCATGTGTCAAAACCGGCGTCCCGAACTATTTCGGCATTCAGCGGTTTGGCGTTCAGCGGCCGGTTACCCATCTTGTCGGCAAGCAGATTCTGCTTGATGATTACCAGGAAGCGGTCAGGACATATGTCGGATTCCCCTCAGAGGGAGAGCCGGAACACGTCGCAACAGCACGAACCGATTATCTCTCAGACAATGATCCCAAAAAAGCACTTGAAACGCTTCCGGTGCAGATGAGGTATGAACGCGCCATCCTTCATCATCTCGCAGAGCGACCAGACGATTTTGAAGGTGCCCTCAAACGCCTTCCACCAAAACTCCTTTCAATGTTTGTTTCGGCGTATCAGTCATGGCTTTTTAACATGGGCCTTTCGCACAGAATTGAGATGGGTTTTGCCCTGTCAGAGCCAGTTTCGGGGGACAGAATGCTGTTTCAGACCGGAAAAACTGACATTGTCACAGCATCAAATGCCGCCCAGGCAGGTGTGCTCATCAAACGGGGCCGTGCCCATATCTGCCTTGAAATGCCAGGCGAAAAGACTGTTCCCACCGAAAGTCTCTTTGAACAGCATATAACAGACCTGATGGAGGCAGACGGCATATCCTATGCATCATTCAAAAAAGCAGGGGAATTAACCGACATGTCATTTAAGGGTGCGATGCGCATCATCAGCGTCAGCACCACTGTTGCATCAGAGGTGTGCGGGGATAGTGTGCGCCTTTCATTCTCTCTGGGGCCGGGGCAGTATGCAACCACCATCTGCAGAGAATATATGAAGGCAGATCCCGTCCGGATGATCTAACCATAGCGAAACATAGCGAAAAGAATATCAAAAAAATACCGGAAACGATACCCAAAAAATACACAAAAACCCAAAAAATACACAAAAACCCAAAAAATACACAAAAAATACACAAAAACCCAAAAAACCAAATAAAACCAAAAAACCCAAAAAAACCAAACAAAAAACCAAAAAAAACAAAATAAAAAACCCAAAAAAACCCAAAAAAACCAAATAAAAAACCAAAAAAACCAAAAAATCAGGGATACGCAGAAACTGCATCAATGGCGTCGAAGAGATTCCCCATCTTATCAACAAGCCCGATACTCAGTGCATAATCCCCGCGAATGGGGCGTGCGTCCTCAATGAGCGAACGTTCCACCCCCCGCTGGTCGACAACATCATTGATAAAGATCTCAGAACTCTCGTTCACCATGTTCTGAAGGTACACGCGCTCATCATCAGTGATGCCCCGGTAGGTGGACGTAATATCTTTTTTATCTCCGGATTTAAGCACATCTACAGAAATTCCTTCATCTTCGAGAAATTTACTGTAATTAAAAATCGTCCATATGGTGCCGATACTCCCGGTCATCGTATCAGGATTCGCATAGATGACATTCGCGTGAGAACTGATGTGATACGCCGCAGACGTTGCGATATCCCCCATAGAGACAATGATCGGTTTTTTTATCTTTGCATACTCGATATCCCGGATGATCTCCTGTGCTGCAGCCGGAGAGCCTCCCGGACTGTTCACCCGGAGAACGATCCCCTTGACAAGCGGATCATCTGCCGATGCACGCAATTTGCGCCCGATATATTCACTGCCCACATATCCGTTTCCGTTTACATTCGCCGAAACGATAGTGCCTTCCACATGAATAACAGAGACACTGATATCCTCTGAGAGTGTCCATACCGCACCAAACACGATAGCGGTAATAACCAGTGCGGTGATGCCCCCCAGGAAAAAATATTTCAGCCAGCCGCGGCGCATTTTTTTTCGGTTAATCCGGTCTACTTCTTTTCCAAGCCAGCTCATAGGATTCATTCACTCTGAATGCATTCACGCTGATAAAGAATATCATATTCGGTAATCAGATTTTTTCCGCACATGTAATGGTTGGTCAGGCTCAGATGATACATTTCATCCACCGAATTGATATGCGCGCCACCGACAAGCGAAGGCGTGTCAGCCCCGCCAACAATATACGGAAGATGTATCAACCGTATCTCGTCCACGAGTCTGTTTTTTAGCATATAATAATTCAGCGTCGGCCCTCCTTCAACCATCAGTGTTCTGATCTGATATCGTTCATAGAGGAGGGTCATCAGCAGGGGATAATCAATATCTGACGCACCGGCGACCAGCACATCAACACCCTTTTGCTGAAGTGCGGTTACCCGATCCAAAGGTGCCTCCTCTGACACCACAATCACCGTCTTTGCATCAGGCCCCAGTACATTTGAATCAAGAGGAATATCTGCGCCCCTGCTGGGGACGACCCGAATTGGATTTTTTCCTTCCACTACCCTCACGGTAAGTTTTGAATTGTCAATCCTGATGGTATTGGATCCCACCATAATTGCATCATACGCGGCCCGTGTCTTATGAAGCAGCACCTCTGTTTCCGGATCCATAAACTGCATGAGAATCTTGCTTGATGCACCTTTCCAAAGCGTAAGTTTCCCATCGACAGTCATCTCTGACATAATAAGAACATGTGGACGGTTTGTGCGATTTGTCATATACTCCCCCGTATATCTATTTTTAGTCTGTATGTGCAATTAATGTAGGTATCCGATAGGTACACAATAGGTATCATGTGTACAGCGCCTCAATTGAACAGTCTGACCGTTTGATCCTGAACACCTTGACCGT